>URJS01000038.1 GCA_900548205.1 uncultured Roseburia sp.
AACCCCTCATGAATGAGGGGCAGGGGAGTTGAATAGGCGAAGACTATTTTTTACATAAGAGTGCGGAAGTGTCTGAAATTAAATAATTTTTAAGAATCATATACTATATATTGAGCGGCGGACGTGGTAATATGATGTCATAGGATATAGTATGGGCATACTGCGCATATAACAGAGAGTGGGTACATGGTACCGGAGTAGATGGAGGATGCGGATGAGCAGGAAAAAGGTAGTGGTTTTGGTCGGTACGCTTGCAGTTGTTGCAGCGTTGGGGGGAACTGGTTTTTATTTTCGTGAGGAACTGGCGGAGATGATTCCTTTCTTGCAGGAGGGAAACTCGAAGGACCGGGTTTTTGTCGAGAAGGTTTCACTCGTGATGAATCAGTATACAGGCGTCTCAAACAGGTATAACGGAACGGTGGAGTCGCAGGATACGTTTGAGGTGAGTGTGGATGCCAACCGGAAGATCAATGAGATCAAGGTAGAGGTCGGGGAGCTGGTAGAGGAGGGGCAGACGCTTGTCACCTATGACACCAATGAGCTTAAGATGCAGATCGCACAGGCAAATCTTGAGGTAGAGAGCATCAATAACGATATTGAAAATTATAATAAGCAGAAGGAGACGCTTGCGCAGGAGCGTGATAAGGCGGCGGATTCAGAAAAATTTTCGTACACGACACAGATCCAGAATATAGAAAATTCAATCGCGCAGAAGCAGTTTGATCTGGAGAGCAAGCAGCTTGAGATTTCAAAGTATCAAAAACAGATGAACGAATCGTCCGTAAAGAGTAAGGTTTCCGGCGTTGTGCGTGAGATCAATGAAAAAGGAACGGATGCAAATGGAAATACTGCGCCGTTTATGACGATCTTAAAGACAGGGGAGTACCGGGTCAAGGGCAGCATTGACGAGCAGAATATCTGGATGCTGGCGGATGGGCAGCCGGTTGTGATCCGCTCCAGAGTTGACGAGACAAAGACATGGAAGGGAAAGATCGCGCTCATCGATACAGAGAAGCCCCAGAGTCAGGGGAATAGTAATAGTAATATGTATATGCCCGAGGGCGGAGAGGCGATGACGGCAACGAAATATCCGTTTTACATAGAACTTGAGAGTGCAGACGGACTGATTTTGGGGCAGCATGTTTATATTGAGCTTGATAACGGTCAGGAACAGGTCAAGGAAGGTCTTTGGCTATATGGCTCTTATATCATTCAGGATGAGGAGAAGCCGTATGTCTGGGTGGCAAATGACAAGGATCAGCTGGAAAAACGATATATTGAGCTTGGCGAATATGATGCGGAAATGGATGAGTATGAGATTGTCTCCGGCTTAAGCGGGAATGATTATATTACATGGCCGATGCAGGGGCTGTATGAGGGTGTGACAACTGTGACCGATGAGGCGGAGGTTGATCATTCGTCTCCGCTGTACAATCAGGAGCCGGAAGCGATGGGCACGGAGCAGGTCTACCCGGAGGAACTCGGAACAGAAATGCCCTTGGAGAGCGTTCCTGATACGGAGCTCGGAGTGGAAGCAGCGCCCGGGGGCGTGGAGGTGATCGAATGATACTGAATTTACAGAATATATTTAAGGACTATCAGCAGGAAAAGCTGGTCGTTCCCGTGTTAAAGGACGTCAGCCTGACTGTTGAGGAGGGGGAGTATGTTGCAATTATGGGTCCCTCCGGCTCGGGAAAGACGACGCTGATGAATATTATCGGCTGTCTGGACCGTCCGACCAGCGGCGTCTATGAGCTGGCCGGGGAGGACGTCCTTAAGCTAAAAGATAAAGAGCTTTCGGATCTGCGCCTGCGCAGTATCGGCTTTGTATTTCAGAGCTTTCATCTGATGCCGCGTGAGAGTGCAATGGAAAATGTGGCATTGCCTCTCAGCTATGCGGGGATCCGAAAAAAGGAGCGGAGGGAGCGCGCGATGAAGGCGTTAGAGCGCGTAGGGCTCGGGGATCGTGTAAATTTCCGTCCGACGCAGCTTTCCGGAGGTCAAAAGCAGCGTGTGGCGATCGCGCGGGCAATGGTGAATAATCCGAAGATTTTGTTGGCGGATGAGCCGACGGGAGCGCTTGATTCCAAGTCGGGAGAACAGATCATGGAGCTGTTTGAGAAGCTGAACGAGGAGGGGGTTACGATTGTTATGATTACCCACGATCCGAAGATCGCAGCGAATGCCAGACGTACCGTCCGCATTATTGACGGGGAGATTTACGAGGGAGAGGAGGGAGACGGAGCGTCATGAAGATCAAGAGAGTGATAGCGGCAGTCGTTGGGAGCGCCGCAGCTGTTGGGGCTGTTGCCGGCGGTATCTACGGGTATAAGGCTTATCAGGATCAGAAGCTTGTGGCAGAGGTGCAGCCGGTATCTAATATCAATATGGGGTATTGGGGGGACTCTGCGACCAGCTATGGGATGGTGACAAATGATTCCTCGCAGGAGATATATCTGGACAGCTCGAAATCTGCGAAACAGGTATTCGTACAGGAGGGGGATACCGTGAAAGTCGGGGACCCTTTGATGGAATACGATATGGCGGAGGTTCAGATCGATATTGAGAGAAAGAAGATCGAGTTAAATACGATTGAAAACAATCTTGCGATGGCGACGCATAAGCTGGACAGTTTAAAAAATGCAAAGCCGGTGGATAAGACGCCGCCGAAGATCAATACGGAGGAGCTGCAAAAGTACGAGGAGCAGGACCGTATCAATAATTCCATTCCCGAGACGGATGAGAAGGATCCCAATATTTATAATTTTCTGACAGCGACTTCGATTCCTTATAATGTCACACGCAATGAGGAAACCGGAGAGCTTGTTTTTCCGGCGGGCACGGCGGAGGATCCCTATATTTATTACTGTAATGCAAATGCGTATGCATACGGAGGATTTTTCAATGAGATACGTCCAAAGGAGGACGGAACGCCGGGGAAGCATGTCGTGTTTTATGTGTGCAGGAAGGATGCGGACGGGAAGATGCTGATGGAGCCGGATGCGGAAGGAAAGCTAAAACCGGTCATTGATACAGATGTTACCGACCATACGGCGCAGCTAAACGGGAACAGTATTCCGGCGGATTATGACGAGAGCCGCATGTGGTATCTGTTTACCGGAAAGGAATACATACCGACTTCCCTGGCAGATCAGTACATGGAAGAATTTATGGAGCATGCAACAGATTGGGAGGAGCCAAAGGGCTATACCAAAGAGGAATTGGTGAAGGAAATAGCGGAGACGGAAAAGGAGATCAAATCGCTTGATATTCAGCGCAGACAGCAGCAGTTAAAGCTGGAATCACTGCAGCAGACAGCAGCCGACGGGATCGTCTATGCAAAGGTGGACGGGATTGTCAAGACAGTCGGTGATCCGGAGGAGTTCCAGGAGAATGGCGCGGCATTTCTGGTGGTTGCCGGGGACGACGGACTTTATGTCAGCGGAACGATCAGCGAGCTTTTGCTCGGCGATATTTCTGTGGGAACGGTTGTGACGGCAAACGCATGGGAGAGCGGTATGACCTTTGATGCGACGATTACGGAGATTTCAGACTATCCTGTTTCCGGCAACGCAATGGGGGAGGGGAATCCGAATGTTTCGTATTATTCCTATACGGCATATATTGAGGACAGCTCCGCGCTGCGCAACGGGGAGTATGTGGATCTGAGTATTGCGACCGGAGAGTCGGAGGCGGGCGGTCTGTTTATCGAACAGGCATATGTTCGGGAGGAGAACGGAAAGTCCTACTGTATGATCGCCGATGAAAATAACCGCTTAAAAAAGCAGTATGTGGTGACGGGGAGAACGGTATACGGCACTGCAGTTGAAATAAAGTCAGGATTAAGCGAGGATGACAGGATCGCGTTTCCGTATGGGAAAAATGCAGTCGAGGGAGTCGCGGTAACAGATGCGGCTGACATGATGTATTATTAGGAGGGCGCTATGTTTGAAAATATAAGATTATCTTTTCAGGGTATCTGGTCGCATAAAATGCGCTCTTTTTTGACGATGCTTGGGATTATTATCGGTATTGCGGCAATCATTGCGATTGTCTCTACCATTAAGGGAACAAATGAGCAGATTAAGGAGAATCTGGTCGGTTCGGGTGAGAATACGGTGGAAGTGGCGCTGTTTCAGGGAGAGTGGCAGTATGAGATGTCCTACAATGGAATCCCAGAGGGCGTTCCGCTTGTCACGGATGAGGTAGTAGAGCAGCTTCTTGACATTCCGCATGTGGAAAATGTTTCGCGTTATCTGAGCAGACAGGACTATAACGGTGTGTATCATCTAAACACAGGGCTTTCCGGCGGCTATGTGAAGGGTGTGGATATGAATTATTTTGATACCTGCAACTTCATTATGAAAGAAGGCAGGGGGTTTACGCAGAATGATTTTGATACTTACCGTAAGGTTGCTGTTTTGGATGAGGATTCCGCGAATGCGTTGTTTTTGGGTGAGGAAGCAATCGGGAGCACGATTGAGATCCAGCAGGAGCCTTATATCGTGATCGGTATTGTGACAAAGGCAAAGGAGTTTGAACCGGTCATCAATTCCATTGAGGATTATTATACATATGCGCAGAATTCGGCAGGCTCTGTCTACATTCCCGATACGACGTGGCCGATTCTTTATCAGTATGATGAGCCGCAGAATGTGATGATCCGTGTGGAGAGTACCGATCATATGACAAACGCGGGAAAAGAATGTGCAGATATTTTAAATTCGTATCTGACAGTCAAGGATGATACGATCACCTATAAGGCGAAGGATTTGATGGAGCAAGCGCAGCAGATCCAGGAATTGAGCAGCTCTACAAATACAATGTTGATCTGGATCGCTGGTATCTCACTGATCGTCGGCGGTATCGGTGTGATGAATATTATGCTGGTATCTGTTACGGAGCGTACGCAGGAGATTGGTTTGAAGAAGGCGATCGGCGCGAGAAAGTCCAAGATACTTGGACAGTTTTTGACAGAGGCAGCTGTTTTGACGAGTATGGGAGGTATTGTGGGCGTGATCGTCGGGATCATACTCGCGCAGGTGATTTCCTATCTGAGCACAACGCCTGTGGCGATCAGTGTTCCGGCAGCTGTCGGAGCGGTAGCCTTCTCGATGGTGATAGGAATCGTGTTTGGAGTGTTTCCGTCCTATAAGGCGGCAAATCTAAATCCAATCGACGCGCTCAGACATGAGTAAAACGGCAGAGGAGAACGCATGAAAAGAATCGTAATGATGGAGGGCGGTGTTGAGACGCTCTCGTATTTCTCGCATCAGATGGCGAAGGAATTTGAGCGGATGGGCTATCCGGTATTTTTCTATGATTTAAAAAATGAGAAACAGAGTGCAAGAAAGCTGCGGAAGTTCTTGAAAATGAGGGAGACGGTGCTCGTAACCTTCAATTTTCAGGGGCTGGAGCAGGAGCCGGGCGTCTATAAGGAGGGAACCGGTTATATCTGGGATACCTATCAGATGCCGTGCTTTAATATTGCGGCGGATCATCCTTATTTTTATCATGAGCATCTGCGTGAGTTGCCAAAGGATTACCGTCACATCAGTATTGACCGTTTTCAGGAACTATATTTTAAAGAGTTTTATCCTGAATTTACGCAGATCGGGTTTCTTCCATTGGCGGGCACGGAGCTTTGTACCGATACCGGGCAGGAGAAGCGCTATGATGTGATTTTTACCGGAAATTATACAGAGCTGTCTTTTTTTGAGCCGTATATTCACTGGATCAATGACGAGTATGCAGCGTTTTATCAGGGAATTATTGATGAGCTGATAGAAAAACCGTATCAGACGGTAGAGGCGGTCGCCCTCGCGCATTGTGAGCGTGAGATGGGGCGGGAGCCAAATGATGAACTTCGCATCGCACTTTCTAAGATGATTTTTATTGATCTGTATGTGCGCAATTATTGGCGCGGGAATGCAGTGTGTACACTGGTCAATGCGGGGATTCCCGTAGATGTGGTGGGCGAGGGGTGGAAAAAGCTGCCGGACGTCCAGCGGCCGGAGCTGCTTCGGATCCATCCGCAGACAGATTCCCTCACCTGTCTTTCGATGATACAGCAGGCAAGGATTTCCTTGAATGTGATGCCGTGGTTTAAGGACGGAGCGCATGATCGGATTTTTAATTCTATTTTAAACGGTGCGGTGTGTGTTTCTGATCCGAGCAGGTATCTCGGTCAGGAATTGAAGGAGGGGGAGGGCGTCTGCTATTACACCCTGGAGCATTTAGAGGAACTGCCGGACAAAGTGAAGGATTTGCTGCAAAATGAAAAAAAGATGCAGGATATTATGTCATGTGGTCGGGAAAAGGTGCGCGCAGCACACACATGGGCACAGAGAGCAAAAAAGCTGGCAGAGTGGATCGAAGGGGAGAGATAGGGAGTGATCATGAGGTTTCAAGTGAGAGTGTCAAAAGGTAGGATGAATACCTGATCACGCGCTTATTTTGCAAAAACCCTTTACAAACACGCATACTCGGGGTAGAATTGTATAAGATAATCGTTAAAAGATTTCGACAATGACAAAAGCTGCGATTTGAATACTGTTTCAGAGAGCCGGCGGCTGGTGTGAGCCGGTGCAGGATAGAATCTTTCCACTTTTTGAGTCAGCGGTGAAAGCCGCGAGGTTCGTACCCTTTACCGTACGTTTTGAGAGGTCGCTTTATGCGGCAATATGGGTGGCAACGCGGAAGAATAACCTTTCGTCCCAGTGCAGATGTCAGGAGACTGACAGGATGACACAGGACGGAAGGTTTTGTGTTATCTGAAAAATAAGGAGCGGAGCAGATGCCGCAGAAAGAGGTAGAGGAATGATTGATTTAAAGTTTTTACGGGAAAATCCTGATGTGGTGAAGGAGAATATTAAGAAAAAGTTTCAGGATCACAAGCTACCGCTGGTGGATGAGGTCATCGAGCTGGATGCACAGGCGAGAAAGACACAGCAGGAGGCGGACGAGCTGCGTGCCAAGAGAAATCAGCTTTCCAAAGAGATCGGAAAGCTGATGGGGCAGGGAAAGAAATCGGAGGCAGAGGAAGTTAAGGCACAGGTTGCGGCAGGAGCCGAGCGTCTGGCCGATCTTCAGGAGAAGGAAAAGGAGCTGCAGGAAAAAGTGACAAGGATTATGATGACGATCCCAAACATCATCGACCCGTCTGTTCCGATTGGCAAGGATGATTCCTGCAATGTTGAGATCGAGAAGTTTGGAGAGCCAGTTGTGCCAGACTTTGAGATACCATATCATACGGAGATCATGGAGCGATTTGACGGCATTGATCTGGAGGCAGCCGGAAAGGTTGCAGGAAACGGCTTTTACTATCTGATGGGAGAGATTGCAAGGCTGCATTCTGCCGTAATTTCTTATGCGAGAGACTTTATGATCGACCGCGGATTTACTTATGTGATTCCGCCGTTTATGATCCGCAGTAGCGTTGTGACCGGTGTCATGAGCTTTGATGAGATGGATGCGATGATGTACAAGATCGAGGGAGAGGACCTTTACCTCATCGGCACTTCCGAGCATTCCATGATCGGAAAATTTATTGACACGATGAATGAGGAGGAAAAGCTTCCGTACACGCTGACATCCTATTCTCCGTGTTTCCGTAAGGAAAAGGGGGCGCACGGCATTGAGGAACGCGGCGTTTACCGCATCCACCAGTTTGAGAAGCAGGAGATGATCGTTGTCTGCAAGCCGGAGGAGTCAAAGCTATATTATGAAAAGCTTTGGAAAAATACAGTGGATCTATTCCGCAGTCTCGATATTCCGGTGCGCACGTTAGAGTGCTGTTCGGGAGATTTGGCAGACCTTAAGGTGAAGTCCTGTGATGTGGAGGCGTGGTCTCCGAGACAGAAGAAGTATTTTGAGGTGGGAAGCTGTTCAAACCTCGGCGATGCACAGGCAAGACGATTAAAGATCCGTGTTAAGAGTAAGGACGGCAATAAATATTTTGCACACACGCTGAATAATACCGTGGTGGCTCCTCCGCGAATGCTGATCGCATTCCTTGAGAATAATCTCAATGCAGACGGAAGCGTCAATGTTCCGGAAGCGCTTCGTCCGTATATGGGAGGTAAGGAGAAGCTTGTTCCGGTAAAATAAAATAGCAGATATTCGTTAGGGACGATCGCTTATGGGGAACAGTCCGTATGCAGTGTAAATTTTAAAGCACTGTGTACGGACTGTTTTTAAAAATTTTGCGTTTTCTTACAAATCTATTTACTTTGTCACGCTAGTTTGATAAAGTATAAGAAGGAATGATGCGGGAAAAGAGCGTCATCGGAAATGAGGTTTCAAATGATTTCAAAAAGGATAAAAAAGGCTTTGGAGGGCAGCTCGGCGATTCGTGCAATGTTTGTGGAGGGGAAGGAGCTGGCTGCGCGTTATGGTGCAGAAAATGTCTATGATTTTTCTCTGGGCAATCCGGCAGCGCTTCCTCCTGCAGCGTTAAATCAGGAAATCCGGCAGCTTACGATAGAGAGTGATGCATGGGAGGAGGGTGCGCAGGCGCTTCACGGATATATGGAAAATGCGGGACATGCCGGCGTGCGGCAGGCGATTGCAGAAAATCTAAATGAGCGGTTCGGGACAAATTTTTCAGCACATAATTTGATCATGACGGTCGGCGCTGCCGGCGCGCTCAATATTATTTTCCAGACGCTGTTAGACCCGGAGGACGAGGTACTTGTGTTTGCTCCGTTTTTTGGGGAATATCGCCAGTATGCCGAGAATTTTCATGCGAAGCTTGTGGTTGTGCAGCCGGATTTTGAGACATTTGAGCCGGATCTGGCAGATTTAGAGAAAAAGATTTCAGGAAAAACGAGGATAGTGCTTATCAATACGCCCAATAACCCGACCGGGGTGATTTATAAGCCGAAAACATTGGAGGCGATTGCTGCGATTTTGGAGCGGGGGCAGCAGAAGTATGGCGCGGATATTTACCTCGTTTCCGATGAGCCGTATCGTGAGCTTGTCTATAACGGGGCAGCGGAGGATTTTTTGACGAATTATTATAGGAATACGATTGTCGCCTATTCATTCAGTAAGTCGTTATCTCTGCCGGGAGAACGGATCGGCTATGTGGCGATTCCGGATGAGGCTTCCGATGCGGAGGCAATTATCCGCGGCATGGAGATCGCCAACCGTACGCTTGGCTTTGTGAACGCGCCCTCTCTGATGCAGAAGGCGGTAGCAAGATGCTTAAGCGAGAAAGCGGACGTGGAATTCTATAATAAAAATCGCGTGGCGCTGTACGAATATCTGACGGAGCTTGGTTTTACCTGTATCAAGCCAGAGGGAGCCTTTTATCTGTGGGTGAAATCACCGCTTGAGCGGGAGGAGGATTTTATAGGAGAGGCAAAGAAGCTGCATATTTTGCTGGTGGGAGGCAGCGCGTTCGGATGTCCGGGATATGTCCGTCTGGCATATTGTGTTTCGCATGAGACCGTAAAAAATTCGCGAAAGGCGTTTGCAGCGCTGGCAGAGGTCTGTCTTGGAAGAAAAACGTTTGGGAGGTGAGAAAGATGGATCGCTGGGAAGATTATGTGCGAAGGGTTGTTCCATATGTTCCGGGAGAACAGCCTAAGGAGCAGGGAGTCATAAAGTTAAATACGAATGAGAATCCATATCCGTCTGCACCGGGGGTGAGGGAGGCTTTCAAAAAGCTTGATGCAGAGCGGCTGCGCTTTTATCCTGCGCCGGACTGCGGGGTGCTTGTGGATGCGATTGCAGCGTATTATGGGCTTAGCAGCAGTCAGATTTTTGCAGGTGTTGGTTCTGATGATGTGCTTGCCATGATTTTTCTGACATTTTTTAATTCCGAAAAACCGATTTTGTTTCCGGATATTACGTATTCTTTTTATGATGTGTGGGCAGATATGCTGCGTATTCCATATGAGACAAGGGCTTTGGATGAGCATTTTAAGATACGCGCTAAGGACTACGATACCGAAAACGGAGGAGTGATTTTTCCAAATCCAAATGCACCGACCGGAATTTTCATGGAGCTTTCGGAGGTGGAGCGCATTCTTTCGCAGAACAGGCGGTCAGTGGTGGTTGTGGATGAGGCATATATTGACTTTGGCGGCCAGTCAGCGCTTCCGCTCCTTGCAAAATATGAGAACCTTTTGATCGTGCAGACCTTTTCCAAGTCGCGTTCTCTTGCCGGAATGCGGATCGGCTTTGCAATGGGGAGTCCGAAGCTGATCAGCTGCCTTAATGACGTGAAATATTCGTTTAATTCGTATACCTTAAGCTATGCAGCGCTCATGCTCGGCGTGGAGGCGATGCGTGATCGGGCATATTTTGAGGAGACAAGAGAAAAAATTATAGCGACGAGAGCGTGGAGCAGAAGGGAGTTGGAGCGTTTGGGCTTTTTTTGTACGGATTCTAAGGGGAATTTTCTTTTTGCAGCGCATAAAAGAGCTGCGGCGCGTGATATATTTGAAGCGTTAAAGGAGAAAAATATTTATGTGCGCCATTTTCAGAAGGAGCGTATCAATAACTATCTGCGTATCAGTATCGGTACGCAGACAGAGATGGAAACGCTTGTCAGATGCCTGGAGGCGTACTTGGGGTGCTAGAGGCTGTCTGCATTAGATTTTCGGGTTGCTCCTGCGCGAAAGAGGAGCAGTCCGCCCACTGTGACGGCGATGCCAAAGAGCAGCCAGAATAAGAATGAAAAGACGGAGTCTACGATAGTGATAAACTGACTGATGACTGTTCCCCAGAAGTTAAACAGTATGTGCAGCAGTATGGCATGGGAGATGCTGCCGCCGCGGTGGCAGACATAGCCCAAGATCAGCCCAAGGAAAAAAGCATAGATTCCCTGCAGGAGGTTCATGTGGAAAACGCCGAACAATAAAGCCTGCAGGATATTTGCCGCCCAAAAGGGAAGTGCGCGCCTTGCCTGACGGAGTGTGACGCCGCGGAAAATAAGTTCCTCGGAGAGTGGTGCAAAAAGGACGGAATAGCAGAACATACTGATCGTCAGGGAGCTGTCCATGCCTGCGCTCTCCATTAAATTCATATACTGCTCCAGCCACTGCGGAAACAGGGCGGAAACAAAAGAGATCAGATAACTGGTCAGATATTGTGTGCCGGGCATTAAAAGAAGAATGCCAATGACAGTCATAGGATGAAAGGTGCGTCGTATGTCAAGGATGACGCTGCCCTCGTAGCAGACATAATACCATATGCCGAATACGGCGATATTCATTGAGGCATAAACGATCATGATGACCGTATTAAAGGAGATGCTGCTCCATAAGCTGGTCAGATCCATGAAAGAAAAGGAACCTGAAGGCTGGATGAGGGTATACCATGCACCTTCTGACAGGGCAGAAATGCCCATTCCAAAAAATACGGCACAATATTGCACGATATTTGTCAGCAGAAGGGGTACTAACGCGAAAAAGAAATGTCCGACTTTTTTCATAAAATACGTTCTCCGGTTATCATAAATGTAAAATAAAACGCTTGCAATTTTAAAATATTTTTATTATTATAACAAGCATGTGTCGTGAATGCAAGGCATGTTTTCGCGTAGCTTTGGCTGAAAATATGAGATAAAAGCGGACAAAACAGTGTTTACTTTAAAGCTTTAATATGATAAAATGACAAATGAGGGAAAAAGAAGGAGAAGGATTATGAGTAAAAAGCTTAGGACAGAAGCAGTGGATCATCTTTTTGATGCAATTTTAAGTTTACAAAACAGAGAGGAATGCTACACTTTTTTTGAGGATGTCTGTACTGTCAACGAGTTACTCTCTCTGTCGCAGCGCTTTGAGGTTGCAAAGATGCTTCGCGAACAGAAAACCTATCTGGATATTGCCGAAAAAACAGGAGCGTCTACGGCAACGATCAGCCGCGTAAACCGTTCCCTGAATTATGGAAATGACGGTTATGATATGGTATTTTCGCGTTTGCAGGAGGAGTCTCAGGAATAGAGAGAGGATGGCGCAGGACCACGCTGTCTGTCGGGAGATTTTCTGTAAAAATAACAGACTGCCGTACTTATTTTTGTACGGCAGTCTGTTATTTTTGTGTGTTTGTTTCGCTTGCTTCTGCTGCGGCACGGTCAATCATTTTTTCAATGAGTGTCTTTTTTACATAGACGTCATAGCTTAGCATACAGATAAAGCTGAAGGTACGAAGCAGGTCGGCGTCTTCCTGTGGGGCGTCGGGAAATGTCTGCTGAGCAGTCTGAAGCTTTTTGGTGATGTCCTTCATAACATGAAAGGTTTCCTCATGCTCCAGACTAAAGACCTCCTTATAAATATCCTCAAGACTGTAGATGTTTTCATCTTTTTTGCCAAAGTACTTGTCCGTGATCGGATTTAAGATGCTCTGAATATCTCCGATGCTTAAAATGCTCTTGAAATAATAAATAAAGATCAGTGTAAGCATGTGCTCCTTGCTGTACTTCTTCTTGTCCGGCGGCGGGAGCAGGTTATTTTTGGCATAGTTGTTGATCATGGTCTTAGTCAGGATCTTGTCATCCTCATGACGCTTAAAATCGGCAAGCTGGGAATCCATAAAGGTTGTGATCTGATCCATATATAAATCAATGCTCGGAATGTCCTCCGGCTTTACATAATCAAGCTTTTTCAGGCTTTCTAACAGTTTTCGCAAGAATTGCTTTGTATTTGCATCCATATTTTGTCACCTCTTATTTCATATTATATAGTTTTCAAAACTATATGACAAGAGAGAAATAGATGAAAAAATAAGAAAATGTGTTCTGTTTTCTATCGAAATGGAGGGAAAAGTATGCTATAATGAAGACTATCAAAAGAAAAGGACTGGATAGTATGAGTATTTACGATACATTAAATGAGCAGCAGCAGCTTGGTGTGACGACGACGGAGGGACCGGTACTGATCCTTGCGGGGGCAGGCTCCGGAAAAACGCGGGTTCTGACGCATCGGACGGCATATCTGATCGAGGAGAAGGGGATCAACCCCTATCATATTATGGCGATCACTTTTACAAATAAGGCTGCCGGGGAGATGCGCGAGCGAATTGATGCGATGGTCGGCTACGGTTCTGAGAGTATCTGGGTTTCGACGTTTCATTCCACCTGTGTGCGCATTTTACGGCGTCATATTGACCGCATCGGCTATGACACGAATTTTACGATTTATGATGCAGATGATTCCAAGTCGGTGATGAAGGAGGTCTGCAAGCGACTGAATATTGATACGAAGATTTATAAGGAGAGAAGTCTGCTTGCGGCAATTTCAAAGGCGAAGGATGAGTTGGTTTCGCCGGAGCAGTTTGCGCAAAGAGCTATGGTTTCCGGTGATTTTGGCAAGCGCAGACAGGCAGAGGCTTATCTGGAATATCAGAACGCCCTAAAGAAAAATAACGCGCTTGATTTTGACGATTTGATCGTAAAGACGGTTGAGCTATTTCGGAATGACGCGGAGGTGCTGGACTATTATCAGGAGCGTTTTCGCTATATTATGGTCGATGAGTATCAGGACACCAATACGGCACAGTTTGAGCTTATCCGCCTGCTGGCGGGAAAGTATCAGAATCTTTGTGTGGTGGGGGACGATGACCAGTCGATCTATAAGTTCCGCGGGGCAAATATTTACAATATCTTAAATTTTGAGAAGCATTTTCCCGATGCCGTGACAATTAAGCTGGAGCAGAATTATCGTTCGACGCAAAATATTTTGGATGCTGCAAATAATGTCATTGCGAATAACGTCGGCAGAAAGAGCAAGTCTCTTTGGACGGCAAATGACAGGGGAGAGAAGCTTGATTTCGAGCAGTTTGACACAGCATATGAGGAGGCTGATTTTGTTGCGCGCAATATTCAGGCGGGTGTGCGCACGGGCAAATACGGTTATGGGGATTATGCCGTGCTTTATCGGACAAACGCGCAGTCACGTCTGTTCGAGGAGCGTTTTCTCGTTGCCAATATTCCATATAAAATTGTCGGCGGCGTAAACTTTTATGCAAGAAAAGAGATCAAGGATCTGCTGGCGTATTTAAAGACCATTGATAACGGGCGGGACGATCTTGCCGTGCGCCGTATTATCAATGTGCCGAAGCGCGGAATCGGTGCGACGACGCTTAACCGTGTGTCTGATTATGCAGAGGCGTATGACATTAGCTTTTATGATGCGTTAAAGAGGGCAGATGAGATTCCGTCTATGGGAAAGGCAGCTGTGAAGATCAGACCGTTTGTCACATTGGTCCAGATGATGAGAAGTAAGCTGCCATATCTTGGCGTAACGGAGCTTTTGCGGGAGCTGATCGAGGAGACCGGTTATGTGAAGGAGCTTGAGGCGGAGGGAACGGACGAAGCACAGGCGCGGATTGAGAATATCGACGAGCTTATCAGCAAGGCGGCAAGCTATGAGGAGAGTGAGGAGCAGCCGACGCTTGGCGGATTTTTGGAGGAGGTAGCGCTCGTCGCGGATATTGACGGGCTGGAAGAAGGAAATGAATATGTGGTGTTGATGACGCTGCATAGCGCCAAGGGACTTGAGTTTCCGAAGGTTTATCTGGCGGGCATGGAGGACGGACTTTTTCCGAGCTATATGTCGATCGTCTCGGACAACGCAGCCGAGGAGCTGGAGGAGGAGCGCCGCCTTGCCTATGTTGGGATAACGCGGGCGATGAAGGAGCTTGCGATTACCTGTGCAAGACAGCGGATGATCCGCGGGGAGACACAGTTTAACAGGGTTTCCCGTTTTATAAAGGAGATTCCTGACGAGTTGCTTTCTGAAAAGCCTCAAAAAAATGCTTATGCGGAAAAGAAAGAATCCGGCGCGCCTGTGCGGCAGGGACGTATTACGATGCGGCAGCAGATGTCAGGGCAGAGTATGCAGGCGCGGGCGTTTGCCTCAGCGAGCACGGCAAAGGGAGGCTTAAGCTATGGCGTGGGTGACCGCGTCTCTCATGTGAAGTTTGGAACCGGCACGGTGACCGGGATCGTTGCGGGAGGGCGAGATTTTGAGGTGACAGTGGCATTTGATTCGGCAGGAACCAAAAAGATGTTTGCGTCCTTTGCAAAGTTAAAAAAAGTATAAATTTGCGAATTTATATAGGCGAATTGGGAAACATATGATATAATCAATAAAAAGAAACTAATTGTGGAAGCGCAGTAAATAAATAACAGGAGGATGACCAGATGAGCAAGATGGAGGAATTGATGAGCATGACAAAGTTGAATGATCTGCTGAACAAGAAGGAACAGGAGGAGAAGAAGGCTTCTAAGATCGTGTGGATTTTTGCGATCGTGGGTATTATCGTAGCGGTTGCCGCAGCAATCTATGGAATCTATCGCTTTTTCACCCCGGACTATTTAGATGATTTCGAGGACGAATTTGAGGATGATTTTGAAGATGATTTTTTCGAGGACGATGAGGACGACGATGTGCTGGAGGAATCAGCGGAGAATAAGACAGAGGAGTAATTCTGAGGTAAGAAGGGCTGCGGACAGCAGCCCTTTTGTGATTTTATAGAAAGCTTTTTGGTTTTTATAAAATGAAAGCGCCCCGCAGAGGCTTGTGCCGCAGCTGAGTAGAAGGATGCCGCTGCTGCGCGCCTCCGCAGGCGGAGGAGCTTGGAGGATAGATTTTTTCGTGTATGCTTTATGATTGGCGGACGAAGAATGCAGGGAGAATTAGGAAAGACAGGGAGGCTTTGCATGAAAAAGGGACAGATTATTGAGGGAATGATTGCGCGTGTGGATTTTCCGAATAAAGGCATTATCATTACGGAGGATGGAACGCAGGTCATCGTAAAAAATGGCATAAAAGGACAGCGGGTTTCGGCAGCTGTGCACAAGGTACGGAAGGGCAGGTGCGAGGGGAGGCTGCTTGAGGTTTTGGAGCAGTCGCCGATCGAGCGAAAGGAAGCAGGGTGCATGCATGCCGGAAATTGCGGAGGCTGCACTTATCAGAGTCTTCCGTATGAGGAACAGCTTGCCCTAAAGGCGGAGCAGGTAAAGAAGATGATCGATGAGGTTGTGCTGGCGCATCAGAACTCGTATGAATTTTTGGGTATTAAGGAGAGTCCGCGACAGACGGAGTACCGCAATAAGATGGAGTTTTCCTTCGGTGATGAGTATAAGGGCGGGCCACTGGCGCTCGGCATGCATAAGCGCGGGAGCTTTTATGATATTGTGAATGTGCCGGAGTGCCAAATTGTGGACGAGGATTTCAGAAAAATACTGGAGATGACGCTTACATATTTTAAGGAGCGGGAAATTCCGTATTATCATAAGCTTTTGCACACGGGGTATTTGCGGCATCTTCTGGTGCGCAAGGCGGCAAAAACAGGAGAGATTCTCGTGGATCTTGTAACGACAACGCAAGCGGATTGGAATGCTTGCGGGGCAGATCTGCGCAACCAGGGCGCGGAGGATGATTGGGAGCAGACGCTGCTTTCCGGCTGGAGGGATGCTCTGCTGTCTGCAAAGTATCTCGGGAAAATGACAGGTATCCTGCATACAAAAAATGACGGTGTCGCAGATACGATCCGCGATGAAGGAACAGAGATTTTATTTGGACAGGACTATTTTTATGAGGAGCTTTTGGGACTTCGTTTTCAGATTACGCCGTTTTCTTTTTTCCAGACAAATTCTCCGGGAGCGGAGGTGCTTTATACCACGGCGCGTGAGTTTATCGGAAATGCGCTAAACACTGGGGGAACGGAGAATGCGGCGCTTGGAACTGAGGGAGATGAAGGCGGGCATACATCGTCCGGAGACAGTGGGGAAGCAGCTGGTGTGAAAGAAAATGGGAAAGGAATGCGTGATGCGCAAAGTGCGGGGGACGGCAAGATTGTTTTTGATCTGTATTCGGGAACAGGAACGATCGCCCAGATGCTCGCTCCGGTAGCAAAGAAGGTAATTGGAGTTGAGATCGTTGAGGAGGCAGTTGCCGCTGCGCGTGAAAATGCAAGGTTAAACGGGCTTGATAATTGTGAGTTTATTGCCGGAGATGTGCTAAAGGTACTGGATGTGATCGAGGAGAAGCCGGATTATATTGTGGTTGATCCGCCGCGTGATGGTATCCACCCGAAGGCGCTGGAGAAGATCATCTGCTATGGAGTGCCGCAGATGGTGTATATTTCCTGTAAGCCGACAAGCCTCGTGAGGGATCTGGAGACACTTCTGGCACGGGGATATGCGGTGGAGAGGGTATGCTGCGTGGATATGTTTCCCGCTACGGTGCATATAGAGACAATAGTTGCACTACATCGGACAGATTTGTAAGAATCCTTGATTTTAGGCACTTTGAGAGGTTTTTCAGGTTTGACCAGAGTGACCGAAAAACATACAAAAAGGCAATTTCTGATGGAGTAAATGTGTCTGTGGTATTGGACTGCGGCTTCGGAAACACATCAAAGGAAAAGTAATATTTTTATCATTCAACTAAATAACAGAAGCGTGAAAGACCGTTCATTTTCAAGAAAAATTGAAAGTGAGTGGTCTTTTTTTATACCTTTAAAACGGATTTTTATTAAGACGTTTTAAAGGGCTGATTCGATGTGTTCGAGAAAGGCGATATTATGGAGACGATCCGGAATGTAGATGTAAACAGATTGCATGATTTCAAAAATCATCCATTTAAAGTAGAGATGAATACAGAATTGTGCGAGCTTATGAGAAGTATTGAAAAAGAAGGAGTGCTTGTGCCACTTCTTGTAAGGACTAATCCATACGGTGATGGATATGAAGTTATATCAGGACATAGAAGGAAGGAGGCAGCAATTTGGGCAGGAGAGACGAAGGTTCCGGTTGTGATAAGAGAATTAGATGATGATCAGGCAGTTGTGGCAATGGTTGATTCTAATCTGCATAGAGAGAATCTCAAACCTAGCGAGAAAGCATTTGCGTATAAGATGAAGCTGGATGCAATGAAACATCAGGGAAAGCACCTTGACAGTGGGGCTTTGGCTCAAGTTGGACCAAAGTTTACAGATGGAAGTCAGCTAAATGAGAAGGGCAATAATACAAGTACAATAAATAGTAATGAATTACTTGCAAGACAGGTGGGAGAGAGTGTGGCACAGATAAAACGATATATAAGGCTTACAAAGCTTATCCCAAAGATACTTGATATGGTTGATGATGGGAAGATTGCATTCACGATTGCAGTAGAACTGTCTTATCTGTCGGAGAATGAGCAGTATGAGCTTCATGCAGTCATGGATTTAGAGCAGTGCACACCATCATTGTCGCAGGCAAACAGGATGAAACGTATAAGTCAGAGCGGAAAGCTGGATATGGATGCAATCTATTCAATATTGGAAGAGGAAAAACCGAACCAGCGGGAACAGATTAAGATTTGTGCCAGTACACTTGAGGAGTATTTCCCAGATGATTTTACTCCAAAGCAAAAGGTGGAACTTATAGAGAGGCTCGTAAAAGAGTGGCATGAAAAACAGATTAAAGATAATGGAAGGAACAGGTGATTATATGAATAAAAATCAGAATATACGATTTAATATGGATAAGGAATCTGATATTATGGCATGGGAGAGCCTTCACAGCAAAGATGTGGGGGAAAGATTTAAGTCACAAAACAGGTTCGTGATTGAAGCAATCAATTATTATTATGAGAGAGTTATGCGTATACAGGAAGATCCATATCTGGAAACAAGGGAAAAAGAAGATGCATTTGCGAACAGGATGGTTGGAAAGGTAGAAAGGAAAGTACTTTCCAATCTTCCTGCCTTACTGGGATTATATGTAAAGAAAGATTATGAGGAGGAATAATTATGGCGATAGACAGGACAGTTAAGTTTACAGTGAGATTAAATATGCTTAATCCGGCTCATGTAACTATTAATAAGGTTCTGAATGAGTTAAATTTGGATATATTTAAGTCAAAGAATCAGTTTTTTATAGATGCAGCAACTTATTATATCGAGAATTATGGGCAGGAAGAATTAACGCAGCCAAAGAAAGAGAAAGAGCCGGAGTTTGTATCAACAGAAGATATGGAAGCAATTGAGGAAAGAATCAGGCAGGCGGCAAAGGAAGAAGCACTTCAGGAAGCCAATAAGGAAGTTATGACAATGGTAGGAAGTCTGCTGGCTGCAATTCAGACTGGTGGAGGTGCTATGTCAGTAATGAATAAAGCTGATGCTGCTATGGAGACAGGAACGAAAAGCATATCTGATGAGGAGTCAGAGGATTATGAAGAAGATGAGACATTAGTACAGAGTGCACTAAGATGGATGATAAATGATTAGCAATAGAATATAGATTATAGAGACAGGGACTGTGTAGAAATACATGGTCCTTATTTTTATCTGCAAATATTGTAGCGACTGCCGGCATAAAACGATGGCAGAAATAAAAAGCGACTGAACAATCCGACGGCAGTAACTTAAAATGCCGTAATAATCCGACAGCATGGAACTTGAACGAAAGAAAGTCGGAAAAAGAACAAAGGAAAAGTGATGGCACAAAGCGACGGCATTATATAAGAGCGACGGCATAAAGTGAAGTCAGCTATGAAAAATGCTGTAACAAATTGCCGTCAATTAATGTGAAAAGACACCTTTACGAGATTTTAGACAATTATCAGAGCAAGAGATGCTTCAAGCAAGGGGCAAGAGAAGTTCAAATACAGCCCTCGGCGTTTGAGAGCGAAATACACCCTCCGCACAAAACTTCGTTTTGTACTCCGGGGATTTCGCGATTGCATCGAGCCTGAGAATAAATATTACTATGGCTGCATTTAAAGAATTAAATGTAGCTGATAAAAAGAAGGAGATGATAGCAATGCCAAGACATTCATTTATACAGATGACGAAACTCCATAATGTCATGGGGAGAATTGATTATATAACAAGTACAGTTAAACAGGAAAATCTATATGCCATATATGCGACACAGCCACTTCGTTCTTTTTGGAAAGATCTTGCAAAATGCAACAGAGAAGAATTTGCTAAAAGTGGAACGATAGGAAAATATATTGAGGCAAGAGAGCTGATTATAGCATTACCGGAAGGCTTGTATCATTATGAGCATGATTATCTTATCAAACATTTTGCTACGGATTTCAAGAAAAAGTATGGTGTGGACTGCTATGCAGCCCTGCATCATAACAAAAGAAAGACAAACTTTCATATTCATCTGATATTTGCAGAGAGGACGAAACTGGAAAAGCCGGTTGTTAAGGTAGCATCAAGAAACATGTTCTATGATGAAAGAGGGAAACATGTGCGTACTAAGAAAGAGATATTGGATGCAAGTGGTGACATCCGTAATGGCTGTAAGATTATCAGAAAAGGCGAGGTCTATGAGAAAAAAGAGTTTTCTATAAAAGTCGATAGATTTAAAAAGGATTCATTTCTTGATGAGGCAAAGGTGTTTTTTACAAATGAAATAAATCAGCTTGTGCTGCATGAAGAGGATAAACTTAAAGTCTTTGATAAGAACAGTCCATATCTTGCTACTAAAAAAATAGGCAAAAATAATCCAATGGAAGAACAAATAAAGGCTGACAATGAGGTACGACAGGAATGGAACAGGACTGTTGACAGAGCAATTGTAAGCGGAGTGTCAGAAGAGGACATATCAAGGATAAAGAAGAATGAAATAACAGAAAAGGTAAGGTATTCCATAGATTTATATGGAGACAGACCGGATCTTCTTGCAAGTATTATAAAGCTTGCTATTGCAGTGCTTGAACTTCTTATTAATCGCATTATGCTGGCTGCGGTTGGTGTGGCAGAAAAGATGCTGGATATTGTGCCAGAAGAAAGTAGAAATATTGAGGCTAAGACTTATCCAACAATGCCAACAATGTCACCACTTGCAAAAAAATACCTAAGTCTTCAGAATATCTATGATGAATTACAAAAGCAAAATGAAGCAATATTTGCGCAGGAGCATAAACGCAGCGAGCTGGAGATAGAATTGTCAGAATGTAATGGTGCATTTAAGGCACGAAAGCGTGGAGGGTTGCAGAATCAAAGTAAGCGCAAAATAATTCGACGGATTGTGTTGCCCTAAAAATCATTCCATAAT
>URJS01000039.1 GCA_900548205.1 uncultured Roseburia sp.
GCGTCCCGCTCGACCATTCCACGGATACCGCGCACCTGACCCTCGATACGGCTTAGCCGATTTAACAGGTCCTTGTATTCCTTTTCTTCTCTCTGCTTTGTCTTATGACAGCAGCTATGCTCTTGACTCATAGATTCTCCATCCCTCTCTTTTCTCATACGCAAAATACCCCCATAGGGTATATTGAGTATAGAAAAAATATCCGAATCTGTCAAGGGGCAGACCGGATATTTTTTCTCAAGAGAATTCGCCATTCCCATCTTGTCCCCCTTCATCAGAATATCATGCACCAGCCATAAATGAAGATCTACATACTGCATCTTTGTTACAGGATCTTTTCCTTTCACACGTGCATACAATGGTTTTGTCACTTTTTGGATTCCCGGCTTACATCCTTTTTTCAAAATACTATTTTATTTTCAACGCGCGCATCGAATTTAAGATCGCAAGAACCGCAACTCCGACGTCCGCGAACACTCCGCCCCACATGCCGACAATGTGAAGGGTTGAGAGGATCAATATCAAAACCTTGACTCCTAAGGCAAACACAATATTCTGCTTTACGATCGCGAGCGTCCGCCGCGCGATGCGGACGACAGCCGCTATCTTTCTGACGTCATCGTCCATCAGCACAATATCCGCCGCCTCGATCGCCGCATCCGAGCCCATGCTTCCCATCGCAAAGCCGATGTCCGCACGCGTCAGCACCGGAGCATCGTTGATACCGTCGCCCACAAATGCAAGCTTCTCCTTTCCTTCCTGCGCGCCAAGCAAAGCCTCGACGTTTGACACCTTATCGCCCGGCAAAAGCTCCGCGTGAACCTCATCGATGCCAAGCTCCGCCGCCACATGTTCTGCCGCCGCAAGACGGTCTCCGGTCAGCATCACCGTTTTTTTCACGCCGACGCGTTTCATCGCCGCAAGCGCCTCCTTTGCGCCCTCCTTCACCGTATCCGCGATCACGATGCTGCCCGCAAACACACCGTCCTGCGCCACATAAACGACTGTCCCCGCACTCTTACAAGGCTCATAGGAAATCTTCTCTGTCTGCATCAGCTTTTCATTGCCAAGCAAAACATCCTTTCCGTCAACCTTTACCAGAATGCCGTGTCCCGCCTTCTCCGTCGCATCTGTCACACGGCTCAGATCAAGCGCCTTTCCGTATGCCTCGCGAATGGATACCGCGATCGGATGGTTGGAATATCCCTCGCCGTGTGCCGCAAGCTCCAGCAATTCTTCTCTGCTGCACTGCTTTGGCAGGATTTCCGTCACCTTAAATTCTCCCTTTGTCAGCGTGCCCGTCTTGTCAAAGACGATCGTTGTCATCTCCGCAACGGCCTCCAGATAGTTGCTTCCTTTTACCAGAACGCCCAGTCTTGAAGCAGCGCCGATCCCTCCAAAAAATCCCAGCGGCACCGAGATCACAAGCGCACACGGGCAGGAGATCACAAGAAACGTACACGCTGTCTCGATCCATTCTCTCCATACGCCGCCGAAAAACAGCGGCGGAACGATCGCAAGGATCACCGCACCGATCGTCACGACCGGCGTGTAATATCTGGCAAAGCGCGTGATAAAATTCTCCACCTTCGCCTTCTTGCTGCTCGCATTCTCCACAAGCTCCAATATCTTTGCAACCGTGGAATCATCAAATTCCTTCGTCGTGCGTACCCGGAGTGTTCCGCTTCCGTTGACACAGCCGCTGATAACCGTATCTCCGACAGACGCCTTGCGCGGGATGGACTCTCCGGTGAGCGCCGCCGTGTCAACGAGCGACTCGCCCTCTATGACGATGCCGTCCAGAGGAATCCGCTCGCCCGGCTTTACTACGATCACACTGCCGACCTCCACCTCATCGGGATCTACCTGCACCGGTACACCGTCCTGCTCAATATTGGCATATTCGGGACAAATATCCATCATGTCAGAGATCGACTGTCTGGATTTGCCCACCGCGTAGCTCTGGAACAGCTCCCCCACCTGATAAAAGAGCATGACCGCCACCGCCTCGGAGTACTCCTGCACGCCAAACGCGCCAAAGGTTGCCGCCATCATCAGGAAATTTTCATCAAAGACCTGCCCGTTGCGGATGTTTCTTGCCGCCTTAAAAATAATGTCGTAGCCGATCACCAGATAAGGGATCAAATACAGAAAGAACCAGACCGCTCCCTTTGTAATGATCTCGCCCAGTCCCAGATGCTCTCCCACAAAAAGCAGGAGAAATAACACAAACGCCACACAAATGCGGTATAACATTGTTTTCTGCTTCTTTGTCATACATTTCTCTCCTTCTATTCAAATATACATATAAGCAATTATTTATATGTATGTCATAAGGTAAGCCTGACTATATTTTCCCAAACACAGTCAGGCTTATCCGCTTCTTATGCTACATCAGAATCTTGCAGTCAGGCTCTACCTTCGCACAGGCAGAAACAACCTCCTTCATGATCTCATCAAAGCGTTCCTCGTCCGCCTCGATCGTCAGCTTCTGCGTCATAAAGCTGACCGTCGCGTCCGTCACTCCCTCGATATGCCTAATGGCATCCTCCATCTTTGCCGCACAGTTTGCACAGTCCAAATCCTGTAACTTGAATTTCTTTTTCATGATAATCCCTCCGTCACTCCTCAATATGTTCCTTGCCCTGGGCAATAATTGCTCTCACATGTCCGTCCGCCAGAGAGTAAAATACGGATTTGCCTTCCCTGCGGTTCTTGACCAGCTTCGCCTGCTTTAAGATACGAAGCTGATGAGAAATCGCGGGCTGTGTCATTCCAAGTGCCTGTGCGATGTCGCAGACGCACAGCTCCGCCTCAAAGAGTACATACAAAATCCTGATTCTCGTGGAATCACCGAATACCTTAAACAGCTCTGCCAGATCGTAAAGCTCCTCCTCCCGCGGCATATGCTCGGTCGCCCTGCCGATCAGCTCCTGATGCACCTCTGTGCTCTCACAGCACTCCAACTCCATGCCTGCCATATTTTCACCTCTCCTTCCATGCTTTGAACATATGAATAATTGTTTATATGTTTATGATATACTTGAAAAAGAAATTTGTCAACACATTTTTAATTTATCTTTGCCTGTGCCTTTTCCAAAAATTTCTCGTTGTTAATAATAAAACGCTCGTGCGTTCCCTCACCGATCACGCCCGCCGCATCGTATGCCTTCACGGTAAAGACCAGACGCTTTCTGTCAACCTCCACCAGCGTGGTCTCACAGGTCACCTCCATGCCGACCGGGGTTGCTGCCGTGTGCTTTACATCAATCAGCGTGCCGACCGTTCCCGTTCCCTCCTCCAGCGCGCTCTCCACGCTGCGGCTTGCCGTATTTTCCATCAGGGCGATCATCGCCGGCGTTGCGAATACCGGAAGTGTACCGCTGCCCATCGCTGCCGCTGTCGTCTCCTCCGTCACTGTGATCGTCTGTGTTCCCTTGATTCCTGCTTCCATGATTATTCCTCCGTTTTTCTTTTGATCCGTTACTTTCGTCTCTACAATAGCATTTTCCCTTCATTTGTCAAGCCAAAAAGGAGTGATGCCGCAAAATCCGGCATCACTCCTTTTTTGTTTTCATCTGTATCTTGTATTGCTCCTAATGACAGCTCCCGCCGCAATGACTGCAGTCTCCGCCGCACTGTATAGATTTTCCTTTTTTCTTATCGCGGATCATACTGCGGATCACCAGACCTACAACAACTGCCAGTGCAATTCCAACAATCCATGTTCCCATAAACTACCTCCTTTTTATGCCTTTGCCATATGCTTCGTGCGCGCCTTTCGCATGCCGACCTCCTTATGCGGACGAAACAGCAGATACAAAAATCCGGCAAGCACCAAGAGCGCCACCACGGTTCCCACACCGAACATCCCGGTCGTCGCCCATGTACCAATCTGATAGATACACAGCGCTGCCACATATGCCAGCCCGCACTGATAACTGATCGCAATCCAAAACCACTTCGCACTGTTCATCTCGCGCTTGATCGCTCCCATCGCCGCAAAGCAGGGTGCACAAAGCAAATTAAATACTAAGAATGAATACGCTGCTACTCCACTCATTGTTCCCGCAAGCACGCTCCATATTTCTTCGCCCGCCTCGGAAACCTCTGCGAAACCAAACAAAATACCAAAGGTAGTTACAACGTTTTCTTTTGCGATCAGTCCTGTGACTGCCGCAACTGCCATCTTCCAGTCTCCCCAGCCAAGCGGCGCGAAAACAGGTGCGATAATATTTCCAATAAAAGATAATATGCTGTTATTTAATTCTTCGGGCGCAAGCATCCGAAATGCTCCGTCTACCCATCCAAAGCCCTGCAAAAACCAGAGCACGATCGCGGACAGCAAGATCACTGTTCCCGCCTTCTTAATAAAGGACCAGCCGCGCTCCCACATGCTTCTTAGCACATTGCCAACGGTAGGCATATGATATGCCGGAAGCTCCATGACAAACGGCGCAGGGTCTCCTGCAAACATTCTCGTTTTCTTTAAAATAATACCTGAACATATGATTGCAGCAATTCCTACAAAGTAAGCGCTCCATGCAACCCAACCTGCATTTCCGAAAAACGCGCCTGCAACAAGTGCAATGATCGGCAGCTTTGCCCCACATGGGATAAAGGTCGTTGTCATAACCGTCATTTTGCGGTCTCTGTCATTCTCAATCGTACGGGACGCCATGATTCCCGGAACGCCACAGCCACTTCCGATCAGCATCGGGATAAACGACTTTCCCGAAAGACCGAATTTGCGGAAAATACGATCCATAATGAATGCCACACGCGCCATATAGCCGCAGGATTCCAAAACGGCAAGGAATAAAAAGAGCACAAGCATCTGCGGCACGAAGCCAAGCACTGCACCGACGCCTCCGACAATCCCGTCCGCGATCAGACCCGTCAGCCAGTCTGCGCATCCGATTGCTTCCAGCGCTCCCGTCACTCCCGGAACGACCCACTCGCCAAACAAAGTCTCGTTTGTCCAGCCGGTCAGCCAGTCGCCCACCGTCGTTACCGAAATATAATACACTGCCCACATGATCAATGCAAAAATCGGCAGCGCCGCAAAACGGTTCGTCACAAACCTGTCTATTTTATCTGAAACAGTCAGCTTTCTTCCCGTATGCGCCTTTGTCACACACTCCTCAATGATAGAAGAAATATAGACATAGCGCTCATTTGTGATAATGCTCTCGGTATCATCATCAAAGCAGTCCTCCAGCCTTGCAATCTCTGCAGACACATCCGGCAGCCGCTTCATCTGCCCGGAAATCTTATCATCCTTTTCCAGCAGCTTAATGGCAAAGAAACGCTTCTGCTCCTGCGGTATCTCCGTACCAAGTCTTGCCGAAACGTCTGTGATCGCCTCCTCAACCTCCGGTGCGAAGGTATGAACCGGAGCTACCGTCTCCTGCCGCCTTGCCAGCGCCGCCGCCTTTTCTGCCGCCTCCTTGATGCCTGTACCTTTTAATGCCGAAATACGCACAACCTCACAGCCAAGCTTTGCAGCCAGCTTATCAATATGTATGACATCGCCGTTCTTTTCCACAATGTCCATCATATTTACCGCCATGATCACCGGAATGCCAAGCTCCATGATCTGGGTCGACAGATACAGATTGCGCTCAATATTCGTTCCGTCCACAATATTAAGAATCGCATCGGGACGCTCACCAATCAGGTAATTTCTCGCAACGACCTCCTCCAAGGTGTAGGGCGACAGGGAATAGATCCCCGGCAGATCTATGATCGTGACATCCTTATCATTTTTTAACCTTCCCTCTTTCTTTTCCACCGTAACGCCCGGCCAGTTTCCGACAAACTGATTGGAACCTGTGAGTGCATTAAACAGTGTTGTTTTTCCGCAGTTTGGATTTCCTGCCAATGCAATTTTTATTGCCATTTTCCGTTCCTCTTTTCCATAACTATCGCTCCATATGTTAGTCAAATCTAACCTATGTGCAAAAAAATTTTATTCCACCTCTATCATCTGTGCATCCGCTTTTCTAAGCGACAGCTCATAGCCCCTGACCGTAACCTCGATCGGATCGCCAAGCGGAGCCACCTTTCTGATATAGACCTCTACGCCCTTGGTGATGCCCATATCCATAATCCTTCGCTTTACCGGACCCTCGCCCGTCAGCTTGCGGACAGAAACTGTCTGCCCGCAGGCAACCTGATTTAACGTTTTCATTTTGTGCTCCTTTTCTGTATGACTCTTAGACAATGATTCTGTTTGCCATGTCTTTTCCGATAGCAACCCTCGAATCCTTAATATTTACGATCATATTTCCATCTGTGCGGGATATGACAGTCACCATGCCGCCTGTCACAAATCCAAGCTTCTCCAAAAAACGCTTTGTTTCTTCCTTTCCCCCAACCTTCTTGATCCGGTTGGCCTCTCCCTCTCTTACCATTGATAACGGCATAAGCGTCTCTCCTTTCAGAATCGTTCCTTGCTTTTGACGTTAGTATATACTAACAATGGTTAGTTGTCAATAACCTTTTTCGCAAAAAATCAATTCTTATTTCATAAATAATACCTGAAACGATCACTCAGGTTCTTCGTGAATAAAATATGGCAGTGCTTTTATAGGGACAGCACAGGTGTATAGATTCCATTTTCAAACTCAAGAAACCGGTAGAAAGCAACGTAGCTGTGTGCTAGAATGAAAGAGCAGAACAAAACAATCATCAGGAATTTTGTATAATGAGCAGAGACGGAGGCATATATGAAAAAGAAAGTATGGATGATCAGCGCTATGGCTATTGCAATACTGGCGATCAGCTGCTATTTGATCGGAAATCCTCTCATAGCCTATCATAACTATCGTCTGAAACAGAGTATTCATACGATCTCAAAACCAACTGTAACGTTAAATGAAATCGTTCCGTTTGAGTGGGATATCGTTTATACATTTGCCCCTTACACATCCCGTTCTGAAATTGAGGAAATTATTGGTTTTAAAAGCAATGCGATTCAAGAGACAGTAAGCGAAGGCATGGTTCAGCTATTGTTTGTAAAAGACAACGCTGCCTGCGGCAGCATCTGCGGATATTCTGAAAATTTGGGATATTCTGTTCATTTTAGCGATAAAGTAAAGTTGACGGACAACAAACAATTTGATGTTGACATACAAGATGACATTGTATATTTGACAGAAAAATAGCCTCCCAAATCGGACAAATATCAAAACAACGAGCGACACGCTTCGCGAGCCACTCTTAGGTTCAACAAACTGCCGGCAGAAATCTCCCTGCCCTTTGGCTTCTTTCCGACATCTCCTCCCCATGCCGGCAGCAAAAAACGCGCACAAATGTCTCTGTCTGCGCGCCCGGTCTATTATGATATGCTCACATTTAACAGCAACATTCCTTGATTTTCTGTGGTTTTTCAAGTGTAAAACAGTTGTGGGACATGATATTCCATAGCGTGACACAAAAAAGCGGGCAAGAAACAAATGGTTCCTGCCCGTCCTTTTACCCCTGTATAAAACAACTGTTTTTTCTATTTACAGCTGATACTGTCTTACGCATAGCTGCCAGCAATGCATCTCTGATGCCCCTCCGGCGGATTGCTTTTGCCTATACCTGCTCGTCCACCTTAATCCCCTTTAAATCTGCCTCTAACAGCTTCATCTCATTCTTAATCTCATCGAGACTCTGACCGACCTCGTCTGCCACGCTGCCGCTCTGTGTAAGCTCCGTTATCTCCGCAATATCCATCTTTGGTGCACTGAGCTTCTGCCTCTGCGCCCTCACCTTTCTCGCAGCCTCTCCTGTCTCGTCCACAAGCGCTTCCTGCATTGCGCGCTCCAGCCTTCTTTCCTCCAGCGCCTCCTCGCGTTCTTCCTTCTCCTCCATTGCCTCTTTGGCTTCTTCCTTCATTTCCTCCTGCTTCTCATCGATATGCTCCTTCGATTCGGAAATAAGTGTTCCGATAATTTCCTCATTGGCATTCTCCATGATCTGCTCCGAAGCCTCCTGTGCCTCCTGCATTGGCGCTGATTTCAGGCGTTCCTGCTGAATGCCCCGAACGCCTGCCATATCGGCACGCATCTCTTTTTGAATCTTCCATACCTCGGTCTGCCATGTCTCTTCCTTCGCATTCAACTCCCAAAGCCTATCTGTGTATTCCTTCGCAGTGGAATCCTTGCCATACTGCTCCTCCAAAGCCTTCCTCTCCTTATGCACCTCAGAAAGCTTTTTCGTTGCCTCCCCCATCTGCTCCATCATATCCGCATAATGCCCCTTGCGGTCGTCTATCATTTTATCCACGGAATTATCATTATCCCAAGCATTTTTCACGATATCCCACGCCTGTTCTCTTGCCTCTTTTCTCCGCTGCTCGACCGGATCGTCTGCCAAATGCAAATTACCGCCAAAAATATGCTTCTTTCCTGCATTCCTATCCGTTCCTTCTTCCGGCTTTGCTCCATATAAATTCTCTGCCCCAAATGCTTTGATCGTCAAATTCATAACATCCGCTCCTCCCCTGTTTTCTATATATATCGGAGGAATCACTGAAAAACTTTATGTTCTGCGCGTCACAAAAGCCTCTCCCGCAGTCTTTTTAGGATTTTCTTTTCCGTTCTGCTGACCTGCACCTGATTCATCCCAAGCTCTGCGGCAGCCTCACACTGCGTACGGCTTTCAAAATAGCGCAATTCAATCAGACGTCGTTCCTTCTCGTCGAGCGTTTCCAAAAGCTGCGCAATTACCATTTTATTTAGTACCGCCTCCTTTTCCGGCTCCTCACAGACTCCATATCCCCCGGTATTCCCTCCAATCTGATCGATCAGCAAAAGCTCATCCCCGTCACGCTCATACACCGGCTGGTAAATAGATTCCACCTCCTTATTCGCCTCAAGCGCAAGCACAATATCCTCCACCGACAGCTCCGTCTCTTTGGAAATCTCCTCCATGCCCGGCTCTCTGCCAAGCCTTCGCACCAGTATCTCCCTCGCCCGGCTGATCTTATAGCCGTTTTCCTTAAGCGTACGGCTGACCTTTACCATCCCGTCATCCCGCAAAAAACGACGGATTTCTCCAGCGATCATCGGAACCGCATAGGTGGAAAACGCAAGCTGTAACGTAACGTCAAATTTGTCGATCGCCTTCATCAATCCGATACAGCCAATCTGAAATATTTCCTCTCTGTCATGTCCCCTGTTGACAAACCTCCGCGCGACGGCATGTACCAGCCCCAGATTATTAGCGACCAGTGTATCGCGCGCTTTTTTATCTCCTGCGTGCGCCTGTTCTATCAATTCCGAAAAATGCTCCATATGTATTAACCTTCCCGCGCACCAAGCTTTTTGCACATCCACACGCTTGTCCCCTCTCCCGGTGTAGATGCTACCCTGACCTCATCCATAAAAGCCTCCATAAACGCAAAGCCCATACCGGAACGCTCAAGCTCCGGCTTTGTTGTATAGAAAGGCTCCATCGCTTTTTTTAAATCTCCGATTCCTTTGCCGGTGTCCTTGACCTCAAGCTCCACTCTGTTTCCATCGATGCGGCAGCAAAGCTGTACCTGCTCTGTCGGATCGTCATAAGCGTGAATGATCGCATTGGTCACTGCCTCAGAAACTGCCGTCTTAACATCCTCCACCTCATCCATCGTCGGATTCAACTCCGTAATAAATGCTGCTACCGTTACCCGTGCAAATGCCTCATTTGCCGAACGCGCATCAAAGCGCACACTCATACTATTTATTCTGTTCATCACACGCTCCCATTTCCTTTCCTGCTTTTTTCCGTCTCATCCGTCTGAATCAGCGTATGCAGCCCCGATACGCGGAAAATTTTCCTGATACGCTCGTTTAAATTGCGTGCCGTCACGCTGCCTCCATAATATCCCATATTACGGCATCTGCCGATGATCATCCCGATACCGGAGCTGTCCATAAACTCTGTTCCCGAAAAATCAAAGACCACGCTTTTCACATGATATGCGTCAATCATAAAATCCGCTTCCTGCTTTACGCTGCCTGCCTCATGATGATCCAATTCCTTCGGCACATAGATGATCAGCTTCCCTTCCTGCATTTTGCAATACTTTTCCATACATGCTCCTTCCTTTTTGCATCTTTTTATTTTACCTATTTCAAACGATTTCGCTCTCTGCTTCTGCAACACAGTTCCATTCCGCCGCGGGGCGATCCCGCGGAAGTTTTTCACTGGACGGGAAACAGAGTTTCACGTCCAGTGAAAAAAAAAGACGTCATGGGAAGCTTCTCCCTGACGTCTTTTGTATTTGTTTCTATTCTGTTATTGCTCGGCATCCAGATAATTCTGGGAGGTTGCCGCCCGCTGTGTTCCCGGATAAAGGTCTACTACCTTTTGATAATAAATTTTAGCAGAAGCAAGATCATCGTTTCTCCGATAAGCCTGCGCCAGATAATACAGCGCGTTTCCATCCTCATAGGTCTCATTCATCTCAACGACCTTACCAAGCTTCTCAATCGCCTGCTCATATTCCTGTGCCGAATAAGCGCTCGTGCCCTCCCGGTAAAGCGTACTGATATATTCCGCATTGACCTCTGTGTGAATCGTATCATAAATCTGTTTGGACTGCTCCGTCAGATAATCAGGATTTACGTTATCAAGCGCCGTTCCCGCTGTCTGCGTATCCTTCGCCGCATATGCCACATAGGCAACAAGCAGCTGTTCATAGCTGCTGATACGGCTTTGATACCCCTCCTCGTTTGTCTTAGCGTCATTGATCTGCGCTGTCATCTCCTCAATCTGCGCCTCTAACGAGCTGATCGTCTGATTCTTTGAGGCTACGGTGTTGTTCGCCTCAACAACCTCCTCCTTCGCTGTATTCTGCATCTCTCTCCTTACTCCCGGCACAATCAGAAACGCCGTAATGGCAATTCCGATAGCAATTCCGATCACCATATTAATGATCGTTCCAAACGCAGAATTATCCTTCAGATAGCGCGGCTGGATAATCGTCTCATTCCCGCTCTGATAAGAAATCAGCTCCTCGTTCTTTTGCTTCTTGTTCGGGCTGTTCTCCCGGATCTCTATATTGACTTCCTTTAGATAACGGAGCGTCGTCGTATTATCCGCATCAATTTTCCCGGCATTCCTCAGCGCCTTCTTTGCAAGATCATACTTTTGTTCCTGCATATAAAGCAAAGCTAACAGCTGATGCCCTCTCACCAGCTTCGGATTCAGGGAAAGCACCTTCTTAAGCTGAATGATCGCCAAGTCCCTGCTGTCCTGCCTGCAGTACAGCAGCGCCTGATTGTACTTCTTGATCGTCTGATTGATCGTCTCCAAACGCGTCGAATTGCTCTGTATCTCACCAAGATACCTGCTTGCAATATTTCCTTTCGGCTGATAGTTTTTACTGATCACCCACTCGGTAAGCGCTGCCACAACCTCCCCCATCTCAAAATAGACAAGGCCGAGAAGGTTACGCGCATTGATATTAAGCTTATTAAAACGCAGACTGATCTTTAAGCTCTCAATCGCCCCCGAAAGATTTCTCACGCCAGCCTTTTCCAGCGCATCATTATAATATGCATTGGATGCCATCCGGATCTTTTTATACAGTTTCACATCTGTTCCGCAATTTGGACAAATATCCCGTTTCCCAATATCTGCCCCACAATTATAACACTCCATCTATAACCTCATTTCATAAATTGATCTGTGCGCCGACCTACATGCTGTGCTTCAATTCACGGATCATTTCCTGCAATACGTCTGTCATATCCGTCAATTCATGATTATAGATTGCCTGCTCTGCCTCCTCTACCTCGAGGCTCGGTTTAAAATTTTTTAATTCTTCTTCAAAATTTATCATAAACATCCCCATATGCTAATAAATAACGAGATTCCCTTAGGAAAACAACGTGCCCCCCTCAAGCTAAGAAAATCACCACTATATTATTTCCTTTTCCATTATAATATAGTGGTGACGAGAATCAAGTAATTTTCTATTAAGATTTTCTTTATCGCAAATAAACTTCCTATTCGACATTCACATAGCAGGTGCGTGTCGAAATTTTTTCTGATGCTTTGAAAAATTCAATGCATTTTCCAATATTTTTCAGCGTATATTTCAGTTCATCAATATTGATGACAACACCGGGATAAACCTGCCTGATCACAGATACGCATGCGCCCTTGGATTCCTCGGTGAGTATGCGCAGCTTGCGCACCTCCTCGCTGTCTGCCGCAATCGCCGCCGTATCCTTGATCTTGGCACGAAGCATCACCATACGTCTTGGGTCTCTCGTATAATCAACGCCCCGCTCCTTTTGCATCACGTCAAACCGCTTTAGGCTTTCCTCGATCTTTACCAGCTCTTCCTGCGCTGCCGCGATCTTCTTCTCAAGCACCTGCATTCTGCTGTAAATCTCAATCCCAGCGCCTGCATAAATCTCGGTCTGCTTCTCTGCATTATTTCCAAGCGTTGAGACAACCATTCCGCGGATCGCATGAACCCTTCCGCCGATAATGCTGCCGCGCGTGCCGTTTAAGATCACCTTTCCATGACACTCTACGGTGCAGTCCATAAGTACGTCAGCTCTTAAATCGCCCTCACACATGATGTCGGTAAATTCAAAGAACTTTGCAGAAATACCTGCCTTTGTCCTGACCTTTCCCTTACTTCCGCCCAGCATTCCGCTTCTTAGGATAATATCCTTGCCAGCCTCCAGCGTACATGCCTCGACGATACCGTCAATCGTGATCGAGCCTGTCGCACGGATCGTTAAGCCGCTCTCCACCTTACCATGTATGATAATATCTCCGCGAAAATCAATATTGCCGTTTACAAGCTCTGCATTTCCGGTCAGCTCATAAACCGGAAGGATGACAAGCCTGTCGTTCTGCATCTCAATCTTTCCGTCAATGGCAGCTGTATAGATAAGATTATCCGGCGTCCGCTCAAAGCCCTTGCCCTTTAGCGGCAGCTTCTCCCTGCCAAGCCTTGCCGAAAGCGTTCTTCCCGTGACGGTGACTCCATCCGTGCCTCCTACCGCCGGGTGATATGTCGCGATCACCTGTCCCTGCGTTACCTCCTCGATCAGATGCACCGACCAATAGTCCACCGTTCCGTTCGGCAGCAGCTTTGGCTTTCGGTTTAAGGAAGGATTGAAATGATATTCATAGTATCCGTCAATCCCGTCAACTGCCTGCCGTCCGCGGGCAATTACAACCTCACTGTTATAGATTCTATCACGGATAAGCTGTGAGAGCTTATCCTCCATAATCCCTTCCCGTACGCCGCTCTCCTCCAGAGCCGCTCTTAGCTCCGCCACATCATAGGCCTCGCCAAAAGCAAGCTCCGGAAGCATCATATAAGCTTCCATCTCATCATAAGCAATACGTACCATCGGTTTTTGTTCTGTAAGCGTCAGCATAAGTCAGTTCCCCAATCTTTCGTTAAAAACATTGTCAACTATAATACCCTCTTACTACTATTATATTAGTCCTGGAAAGCTTTTTCAAGTATATCTTTCGTAAAGAGCGACAAAAACTCTCTTTGTTCCTCTTTTGCCTGTCTATTTCCCCATCTGCGCCAGACGTTCTTCCACCTGCGCCATCATCTGCTCATAGCCTGCGAGCTTATCCTTTTCCTCCTGCACCTTCTCCTGCGGCGCCTTGCTTAAGAACTTCTCGTTCGAGAGCATGCCACGAGAGCGCGCAAGTTCCTTTGACAGACGCTCCTTCTCTTTTAACAGACGTTCCTTTTCCTTCTCAAAATCAACCAGGTCCTCAAGCGGCAGATGCACCGTTGCGCCCGGGATCACAACCGATACCGCGTCCTCGCCGATGCCGTCCCTGTCCGCCTGCACGAACACCTCGCTCGCTGCGGCGAGATTGCGGTAAGCTTCTATATTTACGGCAAATGTATCGCGCAGCGCAGCGTCGTCTGACACGATGTACACCTTTGCCTTTCTTGACGGCGGAACGTCCATATCGGTGCGCACGTTGCGGATGCCCTTGACCAGATCCTTGCAGTGCTCGAGCATCTCCTCCTCTGCCGTAAAGCTCCACTCTGCCTTATATTCCGGCCACTGTGCGAGCATGATCGTATCAGCCTCCGGATGGAGCGTGCAGAAAATCTCCTCCGTGATAAACGGCATAAACGGATGGAGCAGCTTTAACGCCTCGGTGAGCACGGTCTTTAACGTCCAGAACGCCGCGTTCGCGGACGCCGGATCGCTCTCCTTATTGTAGGTGCGCACCTTTGTGATCTCGATGTACCAGTCGCAGAATTCATCCCAGATAAAATCATAGACCTTCTGTACCGCGATGCCCATCTCGTACTTATCCATGTTCTCGGTCACATCCTTGGCAAGTGTGTTCACCTTTGAGAGGATCCACTTGTCTGCAGGCTTTAATTCGTCAAGCACCGGCTCTGTCACATCTGCGCCTTCCAGATTCATCATGATAAAGCGGGACGCATTCCACACCTTGTTGGCAAAATTTCTCGACGCCTCCACACGCTCCCAGTAGAAACGCATATCGTTTCCCGGCGCGTTTCCGGTGATCAGCGTCAGTCTCAAAGCGTCTGCGCCGTACTTGTCGATGACCTCCAGCGGATCGATGCCGTTTCCGAGCGATTTGCTCATCTTACGCCCCTGGGAATCCCTGACAAGTCCGTGGAACAGTACCGTGTGGAACGGCGCCTTTCCCATCTGCTCATAGCCGGAAAAGATCATGCGGATGACCCAGAAGAAAATGATGTCATACCCTGTCACAAGCACATCTGTCGGGAAGAAATAGTCCAGATCCTCGGTTTTTTCCGGCCAGCCAAGCGTGGAGAATGGCCAGAGCGCGGAGGAAAACCATGTGTCAAGCGTGTCAGGATCCTGCTCCATATGCGCGCAGCCGCACTTTGGGCATTTTTCCGGCGCTGCCTTTGCCACAACCATCCCGCCGCACTCTGCACAGTAATATGCCGGAATGCGGTGTCCCCACCAGAGCTGGCGGCTGATGCACCAGTCGCGGATGTTGTCCGTCCAGTTGAAGTAGGTCTTTTCCATGCGCTTCGGAAGCAGCTTGATCTCACCATTTTTCACCGCCTCAACCGCCGGGCGGATCAGCTCGTCCATGCGGACGAACCACTGCTGCTTCACCATCGGCTCCACGGTCGTGCCGCAGCGGTCATGTGTGCCGACGTTGTGCGCGTGCGGCTCTGTCTCAACAAGCAGCCCCTGCTCCTCCAGATCCTTTAACATTGCCTTGCGGCACTCGTAGCGGTCCATCCCTGCATATTTTCCGGCAAGCTCATTCATCGTCGCATCGTCGTTGATGACCGTGATCTCCGCAAGCTCATGGCGTTTTCCGACCTCAAAGTCGTTCGGGTCGTGCGCCGGCGTGATCTTCACGCAGCCTGTTCCAAATTCCTTGTCCACATAAGCGTCCGCGATCACCGGAATCTCACGGTCTGTCAGCGGGAGTTTCAACATCTTTCCGATGATGTCCTGATAGCGCTCGTCCTCCGGATTTACCGCAACGGCGGTATCGCCAAACAGCGTCTCCGGTCTTGTCGTGGCGATCTCCACAAATCTGCCCTCCTCGCCAACAACCGGATAATTGATGTGCCAGAAGAAGCTGTCCTGCTCCTCGTGCTCCACCTCGGCATCCGAGATCGAGGTCTTACATACCGGACACCAGTTGACGATGCGGCTGCCCTTGTAGATCATGCCTTTTTCGTACAGCTTGACAAACACCTCGAGCACCGCGTCCGAGCAGCCCTGATCCATCGTAAAGCGTTCCCTCTCCCAGTCTGCAGAGGAACCGATCTTCTTTAACTGGTTGACGATGCGGCTGCCGTACTCGTCCTTCCACTCCCAGCATTTCTCAAGGAAGCCCTCGCGCCCGAGGTCGCGCTTGTCAATGCCCTGCGCCTTTAAATTCTCGATCACCTTGACCTCGGTCGCGATCGACGCGTGGTCTGTTCCCGGCTGCCACAGCGCATTGTAGCCCTGCATTCTCTTGTAGCGGATCAAAATATCCTGCATCGTGTTGTCGAGTGCGTGTCCCATGTGGAGCTGCCCCGTAATGTTTGGCGGCGGCATCACGATCGTAAACGGCTTTTTGTTGCGGTCTGCCTCGGCGTGAAAATAGCCGTTGTCCTCCCATTTTTTGTAGAGACGCTCCTCAATTCCCTTTGGATCGTAAGTCTTTGCAAGTTCCTTGCTGCAATTCTCACACATAATCATTCTCCTTCCTGATTTTCCCATTCCGCCGCAGTGCGATCCCCCGGAGGTTTTTTTATGACATAGGATTTGCACCGCAAGTTCCTATGTCATAAAAAACGCCCTCTGCATCCTTGGATGCAAAGGGCGAAGCTATCGCGGTACCACCTTTATTCACCGCCCCTTTGGGCAGCCTTTATACAGTACGCTGCTGTTTTCACATCGCACTGACAGTTCTCTAACGGAAACTACGCGTGAGCGCTTATTGCAGACAAGCCGCGTTCTCGGCGCTCCGGTTCAAAAGCTACCTTCCATACAGCTCCCTCCAAGAAATCTCACAGCCAACGGATTTCTCTCTCTGCGGTGAATCTGCATGTACTCCTCTTTCTCACTACCTTTGATCATTTGCTTTTATGATACTTGCAGACCTGCCTTTTGTCAAGGAAGTTTTTGCTTTGCTCCCGCTATGATGACCTGTTCCTTTACTCCGCTACAGCTCCTCCTCTGCCATACTCCTATTTCGGTTGAACAAATCATAGATACACGGCACAACAAAGAGCGTCAGAAGCGTCCCATAAATCATTCCTCCCTCGGTAACGATTGCCATCGGCTGCATCATTTCCGAACCGTCTCCCATACCGAGCGCCATCGTAAGCATCGATAAGATCGTCGTCAGCGCCGTCATAAGGATCGGACGGAGTCTCGTTTTTTCGGACACAACGATCGCCTCATGCTTATCCAGCCCCTCCCTGCGCAGCTGGTTGATGTAGTCCACCATCACGATACCGTTATTTACAATAATGCCCGCGAGCATGACAAAGCCGATCATCGCGATCACGCTGACCTCATTTCCCGTGATAAAGAGCGCAAACAGCCCCCCGGTGAACGCAAGCGGTATCGTAAACATAATAATAAACGGCGACAGCAATGACTGAAACTGTGCAACCATGACCAGATAGATAAAAATCACCGCCAGCAGAAGCATGAGATATAACTGCTGCATCGCTTCATCGATCATCTCATCCTCTCCGGTCATCTCAATGGAGTATCCCTGCGGCAGTGAAATCTGCTGCAGCTTCTTTTGCAGACTGTCACTGACCAAAGAAACATTGTGCGCCTCGTCAATTCCTGCCGTCACACTAATATAACGTGTCTGCGCATCCCTGTTGATCGCATTTAGGCTGTTTCCCTCCTCAAACTCTGCAATATCACGGAGCCATACCTCCTGTTTGCTGCCTTCCCTGTCCGTATAGCTCAGCTTAAGATTTTTAATATCGTCCAGCGTCGTCTCTGTCTGTTCTTCTGTCTGGATATACACCTTATAGTCCTTTAGGTCAGTAGAGATTGTCGTTGGAGAGGTCTCTGCCGCCATATTCGCGTACACCATCTGAAATACCTGTGCTGTCGTCAGCCCGTGTTCCGCCGCTTTTGCCTTGTCGACATGCACTGTAAATGACGGCGTAGTATCATCAAGACCATCATCAACGCCGACAGTGCCCTCCTCGTCCTCGACAAGTGCCGCAACCTCTTTGGCAAGCGCCTGCAGCTGATCCAGATCATTTCCGCGAATCTGGATTGTCAGCCCGCTTCCAAACAGAGCCGTCATATCGGACGATGAGGAATCCACCGACACCGCACAGTCCATCTCATCCGTCATCTGCTCAATCTGCCGTGCAACTGATGATGAGGAAGCATCTGTCTTTTCATCAAGCAGGACATACATAGTAACCGTCTCGTTCTTTCCTCCGACAGATGCTGCCATCCCGCCGCCCGACATTGCCCCGATCGTTTTTACGCCCTCAATCCCAGAAAGCTTCTCTACCACCTCATCGGACAATTCCGTCAATTCCTCAAAGGTAAGCGTCTGTTCCTCCTTTGGTCCAACCGTGACCGTCAGCTGGTTTGTTTCCATATTCATATCCATAAATGAAAAGCCTCTGGAAAACGCTGCCACAGCGCTGATCACCAATAAAGCAAGCACCCCAAGAAGCACAACTACTTTATGGCGGAGCGAAAATTCCAGCGCTTGACCATATGCCTCCTGCAGCCGCTCAAAAAATGTATCCTTCACCTCTTTTGTCGTCTTTAGCACACCCGCCGCCATCATTGGCACAAAGGTGAGCGCCACAACAAGGCTTGCCGTTAAGGTAAAGGCGATCGTAAGCGCAATATCCACAAAAGCTGCCGTGTAATTCCCTCCGTAAAAATGATCGGCGCAAACACACAGACTGTCGTGAGCGTCGATGCAATGATCGCCCCCGTCACCTGACTCGTGCCCTCCACCGCCGCCTTGCGGATTGAATAACCCTCCTTCCTGAAACGATAGATATTCTCAATGACTACAATCGAGTTATCCACCAGCATACCGATTCCCAGCGCCAGTCCGGACAGCGAGATAATGTTGAAGGAAATCTTCGTAAAATACATCAGTACAACTGCAAAAATAACGCTTAACGGAATCGAGCATGCAATGATGACCGTCGGCTTAAAATCCTTTAAGAATACAAGCAAAACAAGAATCGCAAGCGCCGCTCCCACAAGCATATTCTGAAGAACAGAATTTATGATCATATCTATGTAGACGCCCTGATCCATCAGCACCGCGATACGAAGGTCCCCGTTTTCCTGTTCCAGCGCCGCAAACCGTTCCTTTGCCCGCTCTGACACCTCCCCGGTCGAATACCCGGTCTGCTTTTCAATGGAAAGCATGATCGCAGGATTCCCGTTGACCTTTGAGTAGGATTCTGCCGAATTATCAAGCAGCTCCACCTTTGCTACATCAGACAGCCGGATCGGCTCCATCCCCTCAAAGCCCATATCCAGCAAAACCACATTTTTCAGCTCCTCCACCGAACCGATCCTGTCTCCGACATGAATGGCATACTGTGTTTCCTTCTCTCCGACATAGCCGGCCGGCATAGAAAAATTCTGCGCCGCCAAAAGATTTCCAATCATATCAGCAGTCAAAATCGTTTCCAAATCTGCACGTTCCTTTGCTTCCGTCTCTGCCGCATCCAACTGCTGCTGCCCCTGTGCAAGCTGTGCCTCTGCATCGGCGAGCCGCGCAGCCGCCTCACTAAGCTTTAAAATTCCATCAATCTGCCCCTTTGTCAGCGCTGCCTGCGCTTCGTCAAGTTCTCCCTTTCCTCCGGCAATCTGCCCCTGCGCCGTCTGCAGCAGCGCAATATTTGTATTTGCCTGTGCAAGCAGCTGTGTCATATCTGCGACTGCCTTCGGAATATCCTCAAATTTTTCTATGATAATTCCTATCTGTGCAAGGAGCTTGCTCTGTTCCGAAATCTGATCCCAGATTTCTGCAAGCTGCCTCTTTAATTCCTCAAGCTTCTCCTGCTGCTCCGGCGTCTGAGCCGCCTCCAGCTGCTCAATCTGACGCTTCAGCTCCATTCCGCTCTCATAGGCAGACTGTAACACAGGGATCGCTTTCTCAATGATTGGCTTCATCTGTGTCAGCAGTGTAAGATTTGTCCTGATTTCCGACTCCCCCACATACACCTGAAGCTTTCCGTTGGTAAGCTGATTCTGCGCGTCCGCAAGCTGGTCCGCAAGCTGGTCTTTTCCCTGCGAGAGTTCTTTTTTCCCCTGTGCAATCTCTGCCTTTGCACTATCCAGCTCCTCCTGCGCCTGCGCAAATTGCTCCTCAATCTTCTCTAAGATATCTTCATTGACCGCAGCAATCTTCTGCTCGTCTAAAGTAACCTGAATCCGCTCCTCCAACACGCCGGTTGCTGACACGGAAGCAATTCCCTCTACGCTCTCCAGTCCCGATACCAGCTCGTTTACCACATAAGAGGATATTTCTGACTGCGTCATTCCTGCAACATCTGCTGAAACAACCATGATCGGCATCATCTCCGGGTCTATCTGCATAATCATCGGCGTCCCGACGCCCGTCTCCCAGCTGCCCTTTAGTTGGTCAAGCTTCTGCTGCATCTCGATCAAAACAGAATCCATATTTGCATTTTGTTCATATTCTAAAAGTACCATAGAATAACCTGCATAAGATGTAGAACTGATATTTTTGATATTTGAGGTTGTCGCCATCGCCGCCTCAATGGGCGCTGTCACCTCTGTCTCCACCTTTTCCGGTCCCGCCCCCATATCTGTAGTCAAAATCATCGCGTATGGCAGCTCCATCGCCGGCAGCAGGTCTGCTGTCATGCGCGAAAACGAAACGATCCCAAGCACAATGACCAAAACGACTCCCACCAGTACCGTATATGGTTTTTTTACACTAAATTTTGCAATCAAGTTTTTATCCTCCCGTTTTGTCCCTCTGAACGACTAACACTTTAAAGTTTACGCGCTTCCCTTTAAAATGCAAGAACCTGATCTATGAATTTACAGTTTTTTTAGAAATCATCGTTTTTCCTAAACTGATACAACGGAAGCTTATCTGCGCCGAAGCGTGACTGTTCCCCTCATCCACCATAAACCGTATACTGCGATTTCTCCGGAACATTTTATTTTGCAGGGAACGATGCTTCCTGTAAGAACAAAAGTGTGCTTCGCACACTCCCGCGTTGTAATAAACTGCAAAGGAAGCACACTTTTGCCGCGCCGAGCATGATTGC
>URJS01000040.1 GCA_900548205.1 uncultured Roseburia sp.
ACACAGGCTTTGTTTTTCCGGCATTCACGGACCGCAGTACCGACATTCACTCCGTCCTTTTCTATACCCGTGACACCAAGACGCCCCATGCCGAATTTATGGAGTCGGGTCTTGGCTGCGGCACGAAGCTGACCGCTACCGAGAAAAAGCTCACATTCCAGAATATCGTAAAGGAAGTCATCGGCGAGGATGAGCATGAGGGGGAAGCTTTATTTTTAAATATTCAGGGAAATCTAAACGATATGATTCCCGTAGCGGAGGATGAGACAATGGAGCCTGAGCCTGTCGTTATGACCTCGGATGTCATTGCAGAGGTTCTCTCCGAAAGCGGCGTTGCCGAGGAACAGGTTGCCGTCATCGAAAAGGTTTATGAGGATGTATTTCATGAGGAATTGCCGGATGTCGGACAATTAGTAGACCCAAAGCTGGTCGAGGCAAACGGAAAACGCAAAGAAAAGCTGGAGCTTGTGCAGCAGGTAGAAAACCTAAAACAGCAGCTTGCCGAGACCCGCGCGCTGCCCGTCTCACCCGAGCAAGAGACAGATGATGAAACTCCCGCCGTCAAAACCTACGACGTCATCCTGCGCGTCAAGCCGGAAAAGGTAAGTCAGATCCACTCCCAAATGATTGACGGTCAAAAATGCCTTGTGATCCCGATGGATGAGGATGAGCATGCCGCTGTCAACGGTGTGAACACCACACTTTAGAAGTACTGCCGCAAAATGAGGCGCCATTTTTTCGGGCGCCTCATTTTGCTCTGTGCTTCTGTCACAAGCTCACTTTTTTCTGCACGATTCTTTTTGAAAAGGCATCAGACTGATGCTCCATGTAAAGCTTTCTTCCTGCAATTTGTATTGCTCTGCCAATTCAGGACCGCAGCTCCCGGAGCCGATTCCGTTTTGTGCGTAATCCAGACACAAAATCACGCTTTCTGCTTCTTCCAATTCATAATTGTGCGCCTTACTTTCCAGCTCCTCCTGTGTATATACCGAGGCTTGAAAGGAAAATGGCTGCTCCGACGCCGCCATAAGTCCAAACGGATGATCCTCCAGCATCACATAATCACAATCATAGTGGCTGCCGTTTTCCTGCGGACGGATATAGTCCTCGTGCAGCTGTCTGACCTTTGCCTGATAACAGCCATGACTGGACGCACGGCATTTATCCCGGTAACTCTCATACGGTCCCATTCCGTAATATGTAACATTCTCCAAAGCAGAATCTAAGAACATCCGCAGCCCGAATCTCGGCAGCTCCGGAAATTCGCTGTTTTTCTCCACCTTCATTTCCAGGCGGACCGCCCCGCTATTTTTGATGTGCCATGCCGCGTGAATATCCATCAGTTTCTGCATCGTTACTGCCAGTACCGCCATCCTTACTTTGATGACTGCACCGCCCGCTTCCCTGCTGACTGTCGTTTCATACGCTCTGGTATAAATCCTGTCATAAAATGCCCGCTTCCATTCTGCCTTTCTGTATCTGTCATTGTCCGTAGGGGCTCTCCAGATATTTATTTCAACAGGTGCGTCCAGATAACGTCTGCCGCCAAACTCCATTTCCTCCAGCATTCCGGTATGCTTATGGTAGCTATATCTAAAATTAGCGCCTTTGCAAAGAACTCTCTCCTCCGTTTCCTGTATCTGCAGGGCGGCATCTGCCGTCCCCGCCCGCTCCATCCATCTAAGCACTGTCTGATTTCTGCCATCCTCATTCTTTAGGCGGATTTCTTCCATTCCCAGCAAATGTCCCTTTGGAACGCATGGATTTTCTTTGCGCAAATAATAAAACAGCTTCAAATAGGCTCTGCCGCGCTTTGGTATTTTGCAGTTTAATGTCACTTTTCCTGTCTGATGCGGTTTGACACAGAAAGGAGATACTTTTCCTGTCTCCACAACCTGTCCGTCGCAACTGACCTCATAGCTGATCTCCAGATAATCCTCTAAGTTGGTAAAGTCCATATAGTTTTTGATGACAAGCGCACCCGTCTCCTGCTCATAAGAAACCACTCTTGCCGGACGATTTACGTTTTTATATTCCAACAGTCCCGTATGCGGTGTTCTGTCCGGATATACCAATCCATCCATGCAGAAGTTTCCGTCGTGGATGACCTCCCCATGATCCCCGCCGTAAGCATATTTTGCCTTTCCGTCTTTCGTTTTCCCTTTGTAAATGCCATGATCGCACCACTCCCATACAAAGCCGCCGCACATACAGTCATTTTCATGAAAGAGCTGAAAGTATTCCTCCAAATCTCCCGGTCCGTTTCCCATTGCATGACTGTATTCGCATAAAATCAACGGCTTATCCGGCTTCCCTTGACAGTAATCTTGTATTTCCGCAAACGATGGATACATTCTGCTGTAAAGGTCGAGATTGGAAAAATCATACGTTTTTCCCTCCTTGCGGTAACGGGCGCTTTCATAATGCGTCAATCTTCCGTCCTCCAAAGCTTTGGTCCATGCCAGCGCCTGTTCAAAATTACAGCCGTATGCACTTTCATTCCCCATCGACCAAATCACTACGCACGGACGGTTTTTATCCCGCTCCACACAAAGGCGCACACGATCCACGATCGCGCCCTCCCACTGCGGCTGATCTGCAATCGCCTCACTCCAATGATTCCACATATTTTGACTGGACCGATCCTTATAATAAAATTCTGCCGGCCCGTGACTTTCAATATCCGCTTCATCAATGACCATAAAGCCATACTTATCGCAAAGCTGATAAAAGACAGGCGAATTGGGATAATGGCTCGTTCTGACCGCATTGATATTGCAGCGCTTCATTAAAGTAAGATCACGCATCATTTGGTCGATACCGACGGCAAATCCGCTGACAGGGTCAGAATCATGACGGTTGACTCCCCGAAACTTGACCTTTTCTCCATTAAAATATACGACTTTATCAACAATCGAAATCTCGCGAAACCCGACGTGCTCGGTAATTGTTTCGTATGCGGTTTCCAAATACAATGTATACAGGTAAGGCGATTCCGTATTCCAAAGAATGGGCTCGTCAACAGTAACATCTATCTGTAAGGAAGCTCCTGCCCCCTCTGCCTGCTGCTCCTTCCGCACAATCTCCTTTCCGTCTGCATCATACAACGAGATGACGGTCGGCACTGCCTGCGCAAAATATTCTAACTGAAGCAATAATTCGGCGCAGTCTTTTTTCAGCGTTGTTTTTACAAAATAATCTCTGATCGCCTGATGCGGACGTTTGAGCAAATAGACATCTCTAAAAATCCCGCTCATGCGGAATTTATCCTGATCCTCTAAATAGCTTCCGTCGCACCATTTGAGCACCAGAACCGCCAGCTTATTCTTCCCCTCCCGCAGATATCCGGTAATATCAAATTCAGCAATAGCATGTGACACCTGACTGTAGCCCACATACGCCCCATTAAGCCATACATAAAAGCAGGAATCCACACCTTCAAAGTTCAGATAAGCCTTCGGCGCCTCCTGCTGTCTGTGGTAATCAAATTCATGCAGATACGCACCGCAGGGATTTTCATAGGGAACATAGGGCGGGTCGAAGGCAAACGGGTAGCGGACATTGGTATATTGCGGAACATCATAACCGTACATCTGCCAAACCCCCGGCACGGGAATCGTATCATAGGCCGAGCTGTCATAGTCCTCCTCATAAAAGGCTTCCTTCAACTGATATATGCTGTCATAATATCGGAACCTCCAGCTACCGTTAATCATCTGGATCCTGTCCGAATCCTCTCTGTGCTCGACCAAGGTATCTATCCTTTTTGAGGCAGGTATATAATATGCCCTTGCCGGCATCGTATTTTCGTGCAAAACATTTAAGTTCTCATAGTGGTTTGGGATGATCATACGTTTTCCTCCTGTTGGTCATTTACACTTGTTACCGGAAACACCGACGGCTTCTTCTATCCCCCATTTTAACAGAATACCGGATTGCTTTTCCACCTGAATTTCCGTACTCGTGAACAAAATTTTGTTTTTATGAAATTCTTAAAAAACCTCGCTGACGTTCAGATTTGACTCTGAGCGTCAGCAAGGTCTTACCACACTAACTTTCCGACTTCTGGTCAGCCTTCCATGCATCCAACTGTGTCTGTATTTCTTTTAACAAATTATCTACACCATTCGCTTTTAGCGCTTCTAAAAATTCCGGTATTTTTTCTTCCGGATTCACCATGCCTGACTGTAAGGCTGCGTCGTATTGCTCGACGATATTCGTAAGTGCGGAAATCTCTGTATTTACATTAGAAGAATCAAATGTAAATCCTACATGAGGTCCTGTAACCGCAGATTCGTTATATGCAAGGAATAAATCCTCAATATTTTCAGGATAGGAAATATCCCACTTCTGGTTAAACGGAGAACCAAACTGCCATCCGAACGTATAATCATACCCGTTATCCTCAGCCGCCAGTGTTCCTCCCATTGTCTTATCCACCTGCGTATCTCCTACCGCACTGTAATGAGTTCCCTCAATTCCGTGGCGGATCAATGTTCCCACATACTCATCCGTATTCAGCAGGTTCAAAAATTCAACTGCCTTTTCAGGATGCTTAGAACCGGAGGAAACAGCCAAAAGACCGCCCAATCCATTTCTTGTTTCAAGCAAAGGCGTCATCAGCGGAACAAAGGTTACTTCATGACCATACAAAGCTGCTGCTGATTCTGCCGCACCCGGTGCATAAGAGATGATATGGGAAAACAGCGTTCCATTCGCAAAATCATTGTCTCTGTTTGCCGTATCCTGATCGTAGTTGATCGGGTCTGCCGGAAGATACCCTGCTTTATTCCATTCATACACCGTTTTGCAGTAATCCATGTATTCCTGCGATGCATACTGATTAAATACCTCCGGCTGATCCGTGAAAAGTCCGTATTCCGCTACCGCCGAAACTCCAGGACTATTTCCTACCAGCCCCTCGTACGGAGTTATAATGCCAAATCCGTTCGATAATCCGCTGATTCCAATTACTTTTTTGTTTTCTGCCTTAGACTTCTCAGATACGGTCTTTAACACTTCCGTATAGTCATCCAATGTTTTGATCTTTGTCAGGTCGATGCCGTACGCTTCTGCCATTTCACTGTTGACATAGATGCCGCCCTGTCTGCCCATCTCCTTATAGGAAGGAACTCCATAGATTGCCCCATTGACAGTCACTGCTTTCCATAGCTGCTCAGGAATCAGTTCCCATGTTTCCTTTCCATACTCCGGCAGGAGTTGCGAAATATCTAAAAATGCATCCCTTTGTGCAAACTGAAGGTAGTCTGTAGACCAGTTTGCAGTAAAACAAATATCAAAATCTTCACCTGAGTTAATATAGGTAGGCATCTTTTCCATATACTCCGAATCTGCCATCGGCATATACTCGATCTCTACGCCGATTTTTTCTCTGGTGTATTCGTTGAGTGCCGCGATCACCTGATCTGTATCTGCCGCCACATTGGGCAGAGACATATACCATTTTAAGGTCACGATTTCTTCATCGCCGGTCCCACCGGTTTCACTTGCCGCATTTGCAGACGTCTCTCCTGCACTTTGTTCATTCCCGCCGCATCCGGTCAATAATGTTCCCATCATGCAGACAGTCAACAGCGCGCTTACCATTCTTCTTTTCATTCTTCATCCCCCATTTCTTAATGATTTTGTTGTTGATCTGTTACCATACATCACTGCTTTAACCCTTAACACCTCCTATCGTAAGTCCTTTTACAAAATATTTCTGAAAAAACGGATATGCCAGCAGGATCGGTAAAATAACTAATACCGTCAATGCCATTCTCCCGCTTTCGGTTGGCGCATTTTTCGCCATTTCCGCATATTCCAATGCATTTGCGGATGACGCCTTCATTGCTTCAAGGCTGTTTTGCATACTCCATAACAATGTCTGAACCGGATATTTCTTGGTATCCATCATATATAGCATACCGCTAAACCAGTCGTTCCAGTAAGTGATCGTTGTAAATAATCCAATCGTTGCAATTCCCGGCTTTGATAGCGGCAAAACAATCCGCAAAAAAGTGTAGAACTCACTGGCGCCGTCAATTCTTGCCGCCTCTATAATTTCCATCGGAATACCGCGGTAAAAAGCGCGCAGTACAATGATATAATACGCATTGATCGTCATCGGCAAAATCAGCGCCCATATACTGTCTCCCAGATGAAGAAGCTGTGTATTGATCATATAAGTAGGAACCATTCCCCCATTAAACAGCATCGTAAAGAGCATCAGAAAGGTCAACGGTTTCCGAAACAGGTAATCCGATCTTGAAATGACATACGCAAACAGCGCCGTGACCGTTAAGCTGATCGCTGTTCCGACAACCGTAACAAAAATCGTAATTCCATAGGATTTTACCAACTGGTCTCCCAGCCTTAGAAAAAATTCATATCCCTTAAAGCTAAATTCAGACGGTATAAACGAGTAGCCTTTTTCAAAGATGCTCTGCTCACTGCTAAAGGAGATGATAACTACAAGAACCACCGGAAGCGCGGTACATAATGCGATCACTCCCATAATCAACTCCAAAATAAAATTTGTGCGTTTGGAAATCTGATTCGCCTTGAAAGAATCGTCATGCTCCCGCTCTTTTTTTCTGTGCCACATGCTCAATTTCCTCCCTTCCTAGAACAAAGCGCTCTCTTTGTCTACCTTCCTTATGATGAAATTCACGCCAAGTACCATAAGAAATCCTACTACCGACTGATATAAATTGGCTGCCGCCGACATACCGATATCTCCCGTTTCTTTTAACGCACGATAAATATATGTATCAATGACATTCGTCACCGGAAACAGAGAACCTGAGTTTCTTGGCAGCTGGTAAAACAGTCCAAAGTCAGAAAAGAAAATCCTTCCGATCGCAAGTGTTACCAATACCAGCATCATCGTTCTCAAACAGGGAATCGTAATATGCCTGATCTGCTGCCACTTCGTTGCCCCATCCACCAGGGCTGCCTCATAGTAATCATTGGGAATCCCCGTTAAGGCACCCATATACATTACCGTAGAGTATCCTACTGTCTTCCATACCTCAAAAACAATAATGATGATCGGCCACCATTTACTCTCCGCATACCAGCTAACGGGATCTTTTCCAAAACTGATCAGCAGACGATTAAGAAGTCCATTGTCCACACTCAAAAAAGCATATGCTACAAAAGATACGGCAACCCATGACAAAAAATACGGCGCGATATAAATGCTCTGAAACAGCTTTGCTCTTTTCTTATGCAACAGCTCATTTAAAATGATGGCAAACGTCACTGCAAAAACGACGTCCAGTGCAATAAAAGCAAGATTATAAAGCAGTGTATTTCGCGTGATCACCCATGCATCGGAGGACAGAAACAAAAACTTAAAGTTCTTCCACCCGACAAACTCACTTCCAAAAATCCCCTGCCGTACATTAAAGCGTTTGAACGCCAGTATAATCCCGCCAAGCGGCAAATACTTAAAGATGAGCATCAACACGATGCCCGGTAATGCCATCATCGTAAGCGGCATACTCTTTTTTATGGCGGTCATCCTTCTTCCTGATTTCCCCTTTTTTTTCATAGGGGTTTGATTTTTTCTCAATGACTTCCTCTCCCTTCTATTCTTTCTGTGGTTCACAAGTCACACGTCAGCTTGCTGTTTGATACTCTTATTATAATTTCCGTCCCTGCCAGTCACAAGAAGACAATTTTTAACTGAGGTTTATTTTTTTTATCTTGTTATTTTCAATTGATTATGTCTGTTGTAAAATAATACAAAAGAAGTTTTATGTTTTCTCTTTTGCAATCATCAAATAGGATCGGAGGGCGTTCGGATGAACATTATGCTTGTGGATGATGACAAACATGTATTGGAAGGATTGAAAAAGCTGTTGGACTGGAACACCTTTCACGGCAGACTGACCGCCACGGCAAGCAATGGCGCCGAAGCGTTAGAGCTGTTTTTGCGTACCAGACCGGATGTGGTAATCTCTGACATTAAGATGCCTGTTATGGATGGCATCAGCCTTGCGCGCCACATCCATGAACATGCTCCTGATATTACGATTATTCTGCTCACCAGCTACGGAGAGTTCGAGTATGCGCAAAAAGCCATTCAATACCAGGTAGCAGACTATATCCTAAAACCGATCACCAAAGAAAAAATCAATGAGCTTCAACTGATCCTCGAACGCATTTATCATAAACGAAACAACCATAAGGAAGAATTTTTAAGTAACTGGAAGCCTACCTTTGAGGAATCCATTCTGACTGCATTAAGAAGTCAGGACACCAAAATGTTTGATGATTTTTTCAGCTCCCCGCACTTTCAGGAACGCCTTGCCAAGGATCATTCCAATGCTTACGGGATCCAGCTTTTAAATTTTCTCTATCTCTACTTATGTGAATTGAACATTAATCCCGATATTGTAGCCGCCTCAAAGGAAAAGGCGATGGAGGAATACTGGAATCTTCCGGGCAAGGACGCGAAGGCAAATTACCTCATCAGCACCTACTATGACACGCTCTTAAGTATACATACACAAAAAAATAAAAATCTTGATTCCATCTCCTCCTATGTCAAGGAGTATGTAGAAAATCATTATACCGAGCCGGACCTTAATATCTCTGCACTTGCGGATAAAATGAACGTTTCTCTTTCCTATTTGAGCACGGTATTTAAACAGACCGCCGGGATCAACCTAAGCAGCTATATCAGCACGATGCGCATCAGTCATGCAAAAAAGGTCCTCGCCGATCCCTCCCATTCCATTGCGGAGGCAGCCATCCTTTCCGGTTACGAGGACGCAAAGTATTTTGCAAGGCTCTTTAAGCGTAAATGCGGTATGACCCCCAGCGAGTACCGAAATCTTTCTCTGCAAAAAAATACGCTGCTGCCCAAAGGAGAATTGTCATGAGTATCAAAAAGAAGGTCTTTGTCACGATGCTTACCATAACCGTCACTGTTTTACTTCTCTCCTATGGCGTGATCTACGGCTTATTGTATCAGACTCTCGTTTCCAAAATTGAAGATGAGCAAAACACTTTGATTTCCCTGAACCAAAACGTCATCGAGGGTTTTCTCAAATCTATGGATCAAACTGCCATATTGTTAGTGGGGGATGAGGCAATCGGAAAATACCTAAGCCAGGAGCTCACCGACAGCATGACAAAAATCAGAATGAGTACCGGCATTTACAAACAATTTTCACACTATCTTTCCTTACAGACCGGAGACGGAAATTCCTTCTATCAAAATACGCTGTTTTTAAACAGCGAGCTGCCCATCGCAGAAGCATTTCCTTCGGAAACCCTAGACACCTCCTCCCCCTCACGTTCGAGCAATGTGTACTCCAACCGACAGATCCGGGGGCAGGACTGGTATCGTCAGACATTAAATTCCGCTGATAAAACCTATCTGTTTGTAAATGAAAGCACCGACGAGTTCTGCTATGCGCGAAAAATTCAAAATAATTATTATACCGGCCCTTTCTATGAGGACGGTCTCGCAGTCATCGTGATCCAGGTGCCGCGAAACAGGCTGGAACAGATCCTCTCCATGCCTCCCATCACTCCAAACAGCGGATATATGCTGATTCGCGACCATTCGGAGGTATTGTATCAAAACGGCGGCAATCCAGACTTATCCGGCGATTTATTGAACTATCTGCAGGGGCAGGACGATGCGGCAGACAGCGCTTCTACGTTTCGCACTGCGCTTACCATGGAGCAGACAGAGTATATCACCTATTACCAGCCGATGAACCACGGTCTTTCCCTTGTATTTTTTACACCTTACTCGGATATTATGGACCAGGTGGAAAGCATCACCAGCATCTATGTTGCATTTTCTCTGTCCTTTATTGCACTTACGATCCTGCTTGCGTATATCGCCTCCAAAAAAATAACAAAGCCTCTCATCCAATTTTCCGAGGCGGTTGCTTCCATTGATGATACGAGAAGCTTTCCTTTGGATGCCTTAAATGTGTCAAAGGATTTGGAAATGGAAATCCTCCAGAAAAATTTCAGTAAATTAATCTGCCGGATCAACGCTCTCATTGAAGATGTACGACTGCAGGGAGAGCGACAGACGGAATACCGGCTGCGCGCCCTGCAGGCACAAATCAATCCCCACTTTATCTACAATGCCATGGACACCGTAAATTGGATTGCTTTATCCAAAAATGAGGAGGATATCGCTGCTATCGTCTCCTCCATCTCCAATTTAATGCGTTATAGCATTACAGCCCCTGACAGCCTTGTTTCACTGCGCCAGGAATTGCAGAATATTCAGGAATATATTTCTATTCAGCAGATTCGATACGGCAATTCCATTGAACTGCTTGTCATCCCCGATCTATCATCGGCAGAAATCTATATTCCGAAATTTACCGTGCAGCCGCTTGTGGAAAATTCGATTGTTCATGGGAATTATCTTTCTGACGCTGCCATTCAAATTACGGTAAGCATACAGCAGACGCCTCATGCGATCACGATCGAGGTCTGCGATAACGGAAGCGGCTGCGATCCCACGCTTTTAAACCGCTATCTTGCCCATGAGGATGTAGAGCTGACAGTCAGCGGCGGGTTCGGTATCCGCAATGTCAACGAACGCCTGCAGCTTCATTTCGGCGGAAACAGCGGGCTGCATTTTACCACCCATGCATCGGGGCGTTTCGCTGCGATTCTTACCATGGATATGATTTCTTACCAAAATAAAATACACACCAGTTAAAATGATTCCACTTTCCTCCTGTTTTTCCATTCGTTATCATTAAGAAAACAGCTTTTTAATTTAGGAGGTTCTACCATGAAACGTGAACTCATTTCAAACGGTGTACATGACTACACGGAAAAAGACAATTATGTTTACCCCCAAAACCCGGATGTTGCCAAACACATCGAATGGTTTCGGGGCTTAAAGCTTGGCTTTATGATGCACTGGTCCCCTGCCAGTCAGCTTGGCACCTATGAATCGTGGCCGCTTTCTGACGGAGATTCTCACTGGTCGAGAAAAGACGTAGACTGGACAGATGCAGAAACGTTTAAGGCACAATATCGAAATGCCAATCAGACCTTTCATCCCGTAAAATTCCGCCCCGACCGATGGGCAGAACTTGCAAAGGACTGTGGGTTCCAGTATCTTCTTTTTACGACCAAGCATCATGACGGCTTTTGTATGTATGACACCAAAACTACCAATTATAAAATTACCGATCCGTCCTGTCCTTTTCACAGCAATCCAAACGCCGATATCACGGGCGCATTATACAGGGAATTTAAAAAGCGCGGAATGGGTATCTCCGTCTATTTTTCCAAACCCGATTGGAACAGTCCTGCATACTGGAATCCCGCCTTTGGAGAGGCGACCCGCAATGTCAATTATGAGATAAAAAAGCAGCCAAAGCTTTGGGAGTCATACGTTGATTATGTCCACCGGCAGCTCACAGAACTATGTACCAACTACGGAAAAGTAGATGTCCTGTGGTTAGACGGCGGTTGGGTAAGACCGGATAATTTTGATCAGGACATCCGCCTCGGTGAGATTGTTTCTAAAATACGTTCTTCCTCACAGCCACACCTCATTGTTTGTGACCGGACGGTCGGCGGAGAATTTGAAAATATTGTTACGCCGGAAAAAACGATTCCGGAGCAGGTGCTTACCATCCCTTGGGAAACCTGCATCACCCTCGGAGATTACTTCTCCTTCCACTATCAGGATCACTACAAGTCCGGTTTGGAACTGGTACATATTCTTCTTGAGGTTGTCGCCAAAGGCGGAAACCTTGCGCTGAATACACCGCCGCAGCCGGACGGCAATCTTCCCGCTCCTGCGGTGCAGTCGCTGCGAGAACTTGGACAATGGCTGAGCATTTTCGGTGAAGGTATTTATCAGACCACCGTGCAGGCTCCTTATTTTGACGGTCGTCTTGCCTATACCAAAAAGGAAAACAATATCTATGCTTTTTATTTATACGACCGTTTTCCAATTCTGCCCACACAATTTGTTCTCTCTGCGGAGCAAGCAATTCACTCTGTCACCAGCCTGCGCACGAAAGAAACGCTTCCGTTCGTCCAGAATGGCAGCCAGATTGAAATCGACATCTCTCAATTCTCCATGCGGGATGCATTCTTTGCGGAAGGCTTCCGTCTGGAGTAAAAGACTTCTGTTTTTTGATGCAAAAACGGGGATAACATGCTCTCTTTCATGTTATCCCCGTTTCCTTTCTTCGTTACAGACCGTCTATCCTATGCAAATCTGCTTCCTGTTTTCTTTAGGATGCTTCTGCACCGTAAGCCTCAAACTCCCGCAGGCTCGCCCACTTATTCCCCGATACATTCGTAACGGTAATCTTTAAATATCTCGCCTTACCGGAAATCGCTTCTTTACTGCACTGTGCGACAGCCGTATTATTCCGTTGGTCAACCAGTTGCTCCCAGCTTTGATTATCTAAGGAGCCGTCAATCTTATAACCATACGCCTGACTCTGCTCCCATAAAATCTTAATTCCTGTCAGATCATACGGTTTGCCTAAATCCACCACCCATGTCTGTGGAAATTTGCCGGAATCTGCACACCATCTGGTAGAGGCATTTCCGTCATTGCCGCCGGACGCCGGATTTTCTGCCTGTTGGCTCCCTGCGCTCGCCTGCTTGGATAAGGCGATATTTTCAGGCGTTTTCTTCTCCTCCCCGTTATCCACGCGTACACGATCCACAGAAACATAATGATCACTTGCATAAGCTCCCTTTGTTCCTGTTACCCGTAACGTAAGGGTGTGCGTTCCCGGTGAAAGCTCAGGACTTGTATAAACCAAAACGCCATCCTGGGATGGAATCCATCCTGCATCAGTTCCCGGATTATAGAAATCAACCAATTCTTCTTTGCCTCCGTCTATTGAGACAGCGCCGATTCCATAATCGGTATCTTTAGTTGCATAAAGCCGAATTTTCGTACCGCTGAAGGTAAAGACAGCCGTATCCCCTGCCGTATTTGATTTATGGATCCCGTTTTCGTAGCCAAAGGCTTTGATCTCTCTGCTCCAATTTCCGTTATATTGGAACTGCCCGTTTCCGCTTCCTGTCTCAAAATCATCATAAGAAATAATTCTTCCACGCTCTGCCGGCGCCTTCTCCCCCTGTGTTGTCTCATGCGCACCAATATCCGGTTTGCCGCTGTAGAGAGGATTGCCAAAGAAATCAAACCCGCCATTGTTCTCGACCTCTACGCCTGCATCAATACATGGGGAACCGGCAAGCAGCTTATATGCGTCTGCCGTCTCAATTCCATCATCTGCCCCACCCGGATAAGCAAATTTAGGATCTCCCAGTACTTTATTGGCGTCCCCCGCAGGTCCGTCATTTCCATAATAACAATTAGAATCATAAACACAATCGCCATAGATTGCAGGACCTGTGACGTCAAAGATATTGTTATAAAATTTCCAGCCTTGTCTGCCGCTGATTTCTACCCCACCTTCTTCATTGTAAATTGTGTTGTTATAGAACAGATCATTCGTTCCGCTGCCGATCGAGTGACGGAACTTTCCGGTTCCGTCATTTTGGCTGATATTATAACGGAAAATGACCTGACATCCCTGCGATGCCTCCTGTGCATTACAGAGCATGTATACGCCATTCGGATTCTCATGGGAATAATTATACTGATAAATATGCGTGCCGCCGTTTCCCCAATCGACATCCCATGCCATTCCGTCATTGGACCACGGCTGTCTTGCCACCTCACAATACTGATAAATACAGTCATAAGTACGAATTTCAAAATTGGGCACCATCACGCCGATGGCATAATCATCAATATAAAATCCGTTGTCCATCGTTGCCACATGATCCATCAGAAGACCCTGACAGTCTCCCATAATAATAGCACTTGCCCCTATGTCGCTTGTGTAAACATTTTTAACCACTACGTTCGTGGATTTTCTGGAATTATCACTCAAATTTGCTGCAGCATAATCAGACTGCATATTGATTGCCATTCCCGTACTATGCCAGAAATTACAATTTTCAATTTTTAAATCGTCAAATTTGCAGAATTCCTTTCCATAAATCCAGATGCGTATTCCGCCGCAGGTATACTGATCTCCGCGACCCTTGATACTTCCCCAGACAACTCCCTTAATATCATGAATATCGCAGTCGCTGATATGAATGCTGTTCAACTCCCCGCCGTTTTCTCCACGGACATAAATTCCCCGGCGGTCTCCTGCGTCTACCTCTGCATCATTGGTAATTTCCAGATTGCGGATATCCCAATATTCCTGATTGTTCAAATAGACACATTCATTGACTGCTCCGTTTCCGTTGAGTATCGGCTTATTCCCCTCTCCGTATTTATCAATCGTGATCGGCATTCCTTCCGCACCGTTTCCCTGGGGCGCAAACCGTTCTCCATTCCAAACGCTTCCCGCCTTGAGCAGGATTTTATCTCCCGGATCAAAAACTGTCTCATTGACCTTTTTGGATGTTTTCCACGGGGTATCTGCACTGGTTCCGTTATTATTATCATCCCCATTCGCAGAATCCACATAATAGGTTGTACCTGTTTCCTTCGCCAAAGCATGTTCTGGTACACAGAAAACAGGAATCGCCAACAACATGATCAGTGCCGCCGTTATTTTTACTTTCATCATACCTCTGCTCCTTTCCTTTGATAGCAGTTTTTTATGTATTGCCCTGCAAGCTCTCATAAACCTTTTCGTTCATCTGTATCCTGGTATCCGCCTCCTTCTCTGACAACATTTTTTTATAGGCATCTTCTATCAGCAATCGTTTGATAATTTCTTCCACCTCCTCCCTGCTGACATAGGTTTCTTCTGTTTTCTCCTGGCACCTTACGATATAATACGCGCCTCTTTCCTCGATCACTCTGCTGACTTCCCCCTCCGGCATCTGTTCTAATTCCTGCAGAACATTTGGAAACAGCATATTGCCTCTCGTTAAGGAATCTTGATCGATCAGCTCGCTGTGATAAGAAAATCCGTCATTTTGATATGTATGCTCATACTCCTCTGCCAGCTTTGCAAACTCCCCTTTTTGTACATCAAACGCAAAGCTTTCCATAATCTCCTTTACATGCTTGTCCTGCTTTTCATCCTTGCGATCCTCCCCCTCCCACAAAATCGGTATCATGACATATTCCACCTGATATTCACCGGGCTTTTTAAAAAGCCTCTCTTTCTGCATCTCATAGTAGGCATCTATTTCTGCTTTACCAAATGATTTCTTGGCATATAGTATATTTTTAATTTCCTGCGTCAGATTCCCCTGTACATCCATCTTATATTGACGCCACTCCAATTCTATGGGACCATATACCGGTTGATTCCTAGATGCCAGCATACTCCTTTGTTTGTTTGCTTCTTTCCAATCCCTCCTTTTCTTTTCATAATCTGTCTCTATCTCTAATCCCATGTCAAGCGCTACCAGTTCCACCAGCTTTTCTTCCACCAGCTTTTCCTTCGCCTTTTCTTTGAGATAATCTGTAGGAGTTATTCCGTCAAATTCCGTACTCCAGAAATTTTTATCGATCTGTGCCCCATACATCCTTGAAAAATACGAACAGGTATTAGCATATTCATCCTGCATATAATCCTTAAATTCATCCTCGTAAACAGGGATCTCTCCAACCCACATGACAGCGCTGTCTTTACGATTCCCTGTAAAAGCGGAAACAACGCTGACCATCATCCATAAACACACAAGTAAACCGCCCCCAATGAGTATGCCTGTTTTCTTTTTTCTGCCCATAGTCTCCCTCCTGCTTTTTCATTCCGTTATTCATGCTTCCATTGTGCAAAAGCTTTTTCTGCCCCCATTCCTCTTACTTCTGCACCAGCCGCGCCCGCAGCTCTCTCGCAAGCTGCTCCTCCGATACGCCAAGCGTCAGCGCCAACTCGCTGTAAAGCTCATGCTCTGCCGTACGCATATACCGCTCGTCCAACGCTGTGATCTTCTTTCCCTGCGCCGCGCGTTCCTGCCCACGCAGATAAAGTGTCTTGATAATACTCACCCATGCACGGGAATCACAGGTATGCAGCGCTTCTTTGTATTTTGCCTCCCTCTCTTTCTCGCTTGGAATGCCGAGTGCTTCGATCTGCGGCATTTCCTCCAACAGACACTCTGCCTCTTTTTTCGTCATGATACTGCGCATCAACACCTTACTGTTATCGGTCGGCACATAAATCTTTCCTTTTCGATCTCCCAGCGGGGTCAGCACATAGTAAAGACGATTCCAATCTGCCCCCTTCATATGAAGCTTTGTAATATCCTCAAGACGGCAGACACCCTTTGTCCCATATATAATATATGCCCCAATCTCAAACATATTCCTTCTCCTAACTATATTTGTTAATTTTTATTTTATCCCCTTTTCTGTAAAAAAATCAGTGAATTTAATATTATTCAATAATTTTTACAAAAATTGCAGGAAATCTTCCAAGAAATATTTTTCATCCCTAAATTTATGCATTTTCATACAGACACTTTAAGACACCGCCTCTTATGGGAATAAAGAATCTCACAGCTCCATTCCGCCGCTGCGCGTTCCCCCGGAGGGTTTTGCTTGATAGGGGACGAAGCTACCTATATCACAATAAACGAAAGAGCACTGCAATCCGCAGCGCTCTTTCGCACACCTCAATAGATAAAATCCTTATCTCTTATTTTATTCAAAGGCAAAACGGGAATCTCATGATGTTCCCAAACACCTGTCTCTTTTATCTCTGTACACGTCCGGAAGCGTCTCCGCCGGCTAGCTTCTTCACCTCGTCGACACTTACCATGTTAAAGTCACCTTCAATGGAATGCTTTAAGCAGCTTGCCGCTACTGCAAACTCAATCGTTTCCTGCGGCTGATACTCATTCAGACATGCATAGATCAGTCCGCCGCCAAAGGAATCACCGCCGCCCACACGGTCAACGATATGCATCAAGTACTCCTTTGAGAAATAACTCTCTCCGTCCTCGTAAAGCATTGCCGCCCAACGGTTATCATTGGCTGAAATAGAGGTCCGAAGTGTGATCGCAACCTTCTTGAAACCAAAACGCTCCGTGAGCTTGCGGGCAACCTCCTTATATCCCTCCTTGTTCAGCTCGCCTGCCGTTACCTCTGTTCCCTCAGACTTAATACCGAATACATCGTTTGCATCCTCCTCATTGGAAATACATACGTCCACATACTGACAAAGCTCGCCCATTACCTGACCTGCTCTCTCCTTAGACCAAAGCTTGTTGCGATAGTTCAAGTCACAGCTTACCGTGATATTCCGCTCCTTCGCCGCCTTACATGCCTCTAAACAGATTGCCGCCACGTTATCACCGAGCGCCGGTGTGATCCCGGTAAAATGAAACCAATCCGCTCCCTCAAAAATCTGATTCCAGTCAAAATCTGCCGTTGTCGCCGTTGCAATGGAAGACCCTGCACGGTCATAAATCACCTTAGAAGGTCTCTGGCTTGCACCCTTCTCCAGGAAATAGATACCTACTCTGTCGCCGCCGCGCACAATATCAGATGTATCCACACCGTATTTTCTCAGTGCGTTCACGCCTGCCTGTCCAATCTCATGAGACGGAAGCTTTGTTACGAAACTTGCATCCATACCATAATTTGCTAAGGAAACTGCAACATTCGCTTCTCCCCCGCCGTAGGTTGCCCCATAATTCTCTGCCTGCGCAAAACGATAGTAGCCTTCCGGCGCAAGGCGCAGCATAATCTCACCAAATGTAACGACTTTCTTTGCCATTTTTGATCCTCCTCAAATATGTGTTCCATAATATGAAATAGTGTTTCATTTTTTATACTCAAATTATACCATTGAAATGAAGAATGTCAAATATGTTTTTTCAAAAGTTGAATTTTTACTTTTCTATTTCCCGCAAATTGGATATAATAAAACTGCTTATGGTTCATATTACAAGATAGAGTTTTGCAATACAAAACTTTTATCTTATTTTTACATACGAAGGAGGTTATCTATGGATCAAAAATATGATGTGATTACACTGGGAGAAATTTTACTGCGCCTTTCCACACCGATCAACGGACGTCTTGCACAGGGAGACACACTGATGCGGCACTTAGGCGGCGCAGAATTTAATATTGCATCCGAAATCGGTCAGCTTGGGCTAAAGACTGCCGTTATCTCAAAAATTCCCCATAATCTGCTCGGAGCATTTATCAAAAATCAGCTCAATGCCTCCCGCGTCAGCGAGAATTATCTCATCGAAGATACGTCAGACGACAGCAGAATCGGCATCTATTATTATGAATATGGCTCCTACCCTCGCAAGCCGCGCGTGGTATACGACAGAAAGCACTCCTCGATCAACAGTATTTCCATCAAAGAGGTACCTCAAACAATGTTTTATAACACACGCCTGTTCCACACAAGCGGCATTACTTTGGGACTTGGGGGAAACGCACAGGAATTTGCGATCCAGTGCATCAAAAAATTTAAAGAACACGGCGCGCTCATCTCTTTTGATGTGAACTATCGTGCAAACCTCTGGAGCGGAGCACAGGCAAGGGAATGTATCACTTCCATTCTCCCTTATGTAGACATATTCTTTTGTTCGGCAGATACGGCACGCCTCACCTTCGGCAAAACCGGAACGATTGAAGAAATCCAAAAATCCTTCTGCGCAGAATACCCGATTTCTGTCGTTGCCTCCACCGAGCGCACCGTCATCACGCCGAAAAAGCATGATTTCACCTCAATCATTTACTCTGCAAAAGATGATGCCTATTACAGGGAAGCTCCCTATAACAGCATCGACGTGGTTGACCGCATCGGCAGCGGCGACGCCTACGTCTCCGGCGCGCTCTACGGCTACTTAAAGCATCAGGACTGTAAAAAAATGCTGGAGTACGGCAACGCAATGGCCGCCATTAAACACAGCGTGATCGGCGATATGGTCTTTACCGACTTAGATGAGATCAACAGTATTATCGCAGGTCATCAGGATACCTCGGACTTCCAGCCGGAGATGAACCGCTAAACTTTTTATCCGCTCTAAAACGCCATTCTCACAGACATGATAAAAATCGCAGCGCCGAAACCCGATTCATTCTGTCATTCAAAAGAGTGTAGAATGAATCTCAAGCATTCGGTCGCTGCGATTATGTTTTGTGATATAATAGTCCTGCTTTTTTATCTTTTTATACGGAGACAGTGATCTTATCCAGATGCCAGATCTCATCCACATATTCCTGGATCGTACGGTCAGACGAGAACTTGCCGCTGTGAGCCACATTTAAAATTGCGCTTTCTGCCCACGCATCCCTGTCCTTATAGTATTCCTCCACGCGCTTCTGCGCCTCTGCATAGGAGTGGAAATCCTTTAAGATAAAATAGGTATCCGCATACTGTGTACACTGGGTATTGAGCAGTGAATTATACAGATCACGGAACAATTCCCTGTCATTGGGCGCATACGTTCCGTCAATCAGTTGTGTCACCACACGATGAATCTTGGGATCGTTCTGAAAGATTTCCATTGGGTTGTAGTCACGGCTGCGCTCATGTGCAATAACCTCATCCGAGCTCATTCCAAAGATAAACATGTTTTCCATGCCTACCTCCTCCGCCATCTCCACATTCGCCCCGTCCATCGTACCAAGCGTCAGCGCACCGTTTAACATGAACTTCATGTTGCCGGTACCGGATGCTTCCTTGCCGGCGATGGAAATCTGCTCGGAAACCTCGGCAGCCGGCATGATGATCTCAGCCAGCGATACCTTGTAGTCCTCGAGGAATACGACCTTCAGCTTGTCGCGTACTGCCGGATCGTTGTCGATCATCTTGGAGATGGAGTTGATCAGCTGGATGGTCTTTTTCGCAACTGCATAGCCCGGTGCGGCCTTGGAGCCGAAGATGAAGGTGCGCGGAACGAAATCCATATCCGGATTGTCCTTCAGCTTGTGGTACAGGCTGATGATGTGCAGAATGTTCAGCATCTGGCGCTTGTACTCGTGCAGACGCTTAACCTGTACGTCAAAGATGGAGTCCATGTTGACTTCGATGCCGTTGTGCGCCTTGATATAATCCGCCAGACGCTGCTTGTTGTGGCGCTTGATCTCGCCCAGCTTGTCGAGCAGCTCCTTGTCGTCCGCATAGTTGTTCAGAACCTGCAGCTCGGACGGATGGGTGCGGTAGCCGGTGCCGA
>URJS01000041.1 GCA_900548205.1 uncultured Roseburia sp.
TAATGATTATTATGGAATGATTTTTAGGGCAACACAATCCGTCGAATTATTTTGCCCTTACGTTTATAGAACTAGATGGATAGTGAGATAAAATGTACCGATAATCACCATAGCATAAATACCTATCAAAAACAGTTCGCAAACATACCCAGCAAATTATTCAAAAAATAACCCCAGTAGAAACCGATACAAATTCACATAGTAAATAACACCTATAACTACATTATGGGTTTATTTATATGCAATCTTTCATTTTCCCAGCCTATATATCAAAGAAAATTACACCTATTTTTAGGGTCATTCGTCAAAATGCACAACAGACTCATGGAAGAAAAAATACAAACTCATCTGGAAAATGAGTTTATGACATCCCATTTTTATGAATTTTTGGGGAGCAAAAAACTGAAAACAGAGCCAAAAAGTTTGGAACCCCAAGTTGCTTACATTTTGCCATTTGTGCGGTAACATATAAGTGTAATTACAAGGAGCTCCTAAAAAAACAACTATACAGGAGGAAAATGAAATGGACAATTTAACAACAGGCACACCAGCACCGACAGTAGGTGCAGACACAGTACAAGAAGTACAGGAGACACCAGCACCAACAGTAGACACAGTAGCAACCCAGCAGGCACAGCCAGACAAATCGGCACGATTCAAGGAAAAGGCAGAAAATCAAGCTTCAAAGGTAATGGCAGAGCTGGAGAAGTTGCAGAAACTCTCAAACAAAAAGTACTACACCTACTCAACAGAACAAATCAATGAGTTGTTTGTAGCAATCCAGAGCGCACTTGATGAAACCAAAGCAACATTCACAACAAGCAATCCAGAAAAGAAGAAGTTGTTTACCTTTTCTGTATAAGCAACAAACAAATGCAGTAATCAATAAGTAAAAAAGCAAATGGCAGTCCGATGCCTTGCGTGTCGGACTGCAAAAGATGAGGTGCAACATGATTCAGTAAAATCCGATAGAAAGGATTTTGAATCAGTATGAAAGAATATATAGATATACAGGGTCATAAAGATAGTAGCAAGGGAAAACAGGCAGGAAATAGTTTGAAAAATGCTACTGGACACAGTCAGTGTAATGCGTTACAATCCCACACCCAGTTAGGAACAGAGAAAGAAATTCTGATAAACATAATTAGTTTATTAGTAACTACTGGGAACTTATCAGAAGCAGATGGAATCAAGGTAAAGCAATTGATTTCCAATGCGAAAGGCAGGAGGTTGTAACAATATGGCATGCGATAGCATTGATTTAAACAGTTCTTTAAGAGTTGTGATTTACAATAGATGTTCAACAGAGGAACTGGCACAGGTAGATGCCTTGGAAAGGCAGGTAGAATACAGCAGAGATTATTGTTTAAAACGTAATTGGATAATTGTACATCAATATGTAGAAGCAAAATCAGGCACCAGTGCAGAGCATCGCTACGAATATAGAAAACTGTATGCAGGCTTGTCAACGATGGATTACGATTTAGTTGTAGTCAAATCACAGGACAGATTGATGCGTAGCGATTTAGAGTGGAATTTATTCATAAGAGAATTATTAAAAACAGGCAAAAGATTATTCTTTTACATTGATAGCAAATTATACAACCATGAACAGGATCATATGGTCTATAGCATGATTTCAAAATTCAATGAGTTCCAGAGTGTCATGCTTTCAGAAAAAATAAGGGATGCACATGCAAAAAGGCAGGAGTTTAAAACTGGGATTAATGTATGCAGGGAAATGTTTGGCTGGGATAAAATAGAAACCAATGTATACAAGATAAATGAAGAAGAAGCTGCCGCAATAAGAGAAGCATTTGAACTTGTAAGGGGTGGCATGGGATTTTATCGTTTAGCAAAGTATATGTATGAAAAGGGCTATCGGTCAAAGGGAACTTCTGGAACGAGGAGCATGGAGCCGGGAATGATATCTGCTACATGGTGGAGAAATGGCTGTATCTATAATCCGAGAATGCACGGAACAATTGTAATGAACAAGGATAATATGAACTTCTGGACAAAGAAAAGAGAGCAAAATCCAGAGGAAGAATGGATATACTATGAAAATGCATTGCCAGCTATAGTCAGTAAGGAGTATCAGGAAGAAACAATAGAAATGCTTAAAAACAGAGGATACAAAACAGGCTTAGGGGATAGAATTCTAACAGGAAAATATTTATATACGAATAAGATTGTATGCAAATCATGTGGCTGTTACTATTATCGTTACAGGGTGAAAGCAGGAACAGAAAATGAATTAAAAAACTGGAAATGTTCAAAGAAGCTTCAATTAGGACAGGAACAATGCAACAACATTATAATAGAAGAAACAGTATTAAGTGATTTGATAGACGAGAAAGCAAAAAAGAAGTTTAGCCAGTTATTTCAAAAAGACACAGGTATTATTGATAAGGCAATGAAGTATATAGAGATTGCTTTAAAGGACGATTCAAATGATAGTATTTTGAGTAACTTGGAGGAAGAATTACAGCGACAAGAAAAGAAAAAAGATATCTTATTCAATAAATTAATGGATGGAGTAATAAATGATTCTGACTTCCAAGAATATAATGAAAAGCTTCAAAATGAAATAAAGAAGCTTACTGACAAAATAAGTGTTCTAAAAAGTATGAGATATTCATATAATGATTACAAGGCAAAACTTGAGCAGATTAGAAAAGTCTTACATAATAGTTCAATAGAGCAGGATGCGATTACCATGCAATTGAAAAATATAATTGAAAAAATTGAGGTAGAACCTAATAGTCATGTGACTGTAACCTTTGAAAAGGACAAGTTGAGCGATTTATTAGGTTTATACAATGTGATAGAGATTATTGACAAGATAGATAAAGATATATTTACCTTAGAATTTGACTATTACAGGGAGAAAAAGTGGGAGAAGCAAAGAAGGGAGACAAACGAAAAAATACTAGAGCTTTTTGCAGAAAATCCAAGCTTACAGATACCAGAGTGTGCTAAAATACTGGATATGAAATACAGCTATGTCTACACGTCCATTGCGCAGTTGCGTAAAATGGGAAAATTAGAGCATAAGCAGTTAGACTTCACAACAGGAATTTGGATCGTAAAGCAGGGAGGGCAGGCGTAGCTTTTTTCATTTAGGTTTAAAATAAGAACACTGTCAATCCTGTGTTTATCGAGCTGGGAGAGCGGCTTGGAACAGAAAATTATTATCGCTATTTTGAACAGTTCGGGCTGACGAAAAAAACGGCGATCGATCTTCCGGGTGAGGCGGCGACGATCATGCATAAGCAGGAAAATGTAGGTCCGGTCGAGCTGGCGACGATCTCGTTCGGGCAGTCCTTTCAGATCACGCCGATCCAGCTTGTGACAACTGTTTCTTCTATTATAAATGGAGGAACGAGAGTGACGCCGCATTTTGGCGTGGAGATCAGAAAAGAGGACGGTACGCTGGTGGAAACCTTAGAGTATGAGACGACGGAGAACATCTGCAGCACCGAGACGTCCGAGACGATGCAGTACCTGCTTGAGAAGGTGGTGTCGGAGGGCGGAGGAAAAAATGCGAAGATCGAGGGCTATTCAATCGGCGGAAAAACGGCAACCTCACAGACGCTCCCAAGAAGTGAGAACCGCTATATTTCTTCGTTCCTTGGATTTGCGCCCGCCGATGATCCCAAGGTGCTTGTGCTGGCGATCATTGATAATCCCGAGGGGACATATTACGGGGGACTGATCGCTGCTCCGGTCGTCAAAGAAATCATGGAAAACATTTTACCTTACCTTGATAAATAAGAGAAAATAACGTATACTGGAAAAGTTAGAGGTGCAGAAATATTTTTTGACAAAGATAAATGGTTATGAGGTGTTGAGATATGACGTATGAAATTGTAATTCCGGTGATCGTGGCATTTGCGATCAGTGCAGTACTTGGACCGATCGTGATCCCGTTTTTAAGAAGGCTTAAAATCGGGCAGACGGAGCGAAAGGAGCTGGAATCTCACTTAAAGAAGAACGGAACGCCGACGATGGGCGGGTTGATGATATTGGCAAGTATTATCATCACCTCATTATTTTATGTGAAGGATTATCCGAAGATCATTCCGATTCTTTTTATGACAGCGGGCTTTGGGGTGATCGGGTTTTTAGACGATTATTTAAAAGTTGTGCTGCGCAGATCGGACGGCTTGCTTCCGGGACAGAAGATGATGTGTCAGCTTGTGCTGACAACCGTGTTTGCGGTTTACATGGTGCGCTACTCCAATGTGGCGCTGACGATGCTGATCCCATTTTCCGGCGGTAAATACTTAAATATCGGATGGCTCGCGATTCCTGTTTTATACCTTGCGGTCATCGGCACGGTCAACGGGACGAACTTTACGGACGGACTCGACGGATTGGCGTCAAGCGTCACGATCATGGTTGCGACCTTTTTTTCCGTTGTCGCTATCGGCATGGATGCCGGAATCTCGCCGATCACCTGTGCGGTGGCAGGCGCGCTGCTTGGATTTTTACTGTTTAATGTACATCCGGCAAGCGTGTTTATGGGGGATACCGGTTCGCTGGCATTGGGAGGCTTTGTCGTCTCGACTGCCTATATGATGCAGATGCCCCTGTTTATCCCGATTGTCGGGCTGATCTATCTGGTCGAGGTACTCTCCGTCATGATCCAGGTTACCTATTATAAAAAGACTGGCGGTAAGCGGATTTTCCGTATGGCGCCGATCCATCATCATTTTGAACTTGGCGGCTGGTCTGAGACGCGTGTGGTTGCTGTATTTTCGATCATCACAGCGATTTTGTGCATGATCGCGCTGCTCGCGATGTAGCGCTTTGGAAGGAAAGGGAGGCAGGATATGGAGCTGACAGGAAAAAGAGTATTGGTCATCGGTTCCGGGGCAAGCGGGATTGCCTCAATGGAGCTCTTGCAGAGAAAAGGAGTGCAGACAGTCCTTTTTGACGGAAACCGAAAGCTTGATGTCGCGGCATTGAGGAAGCGGGCGCCGTTTCTTAAGGAGGCGGATATTGTTGTGGGGGAGCTGACGGACGATGTGCTTTCTACGGTGCAGCTTGCGGTGTTAAGTCCGGGGGTTCCGACGGATTTGCCGATGGTGCAAAAAATCAGGGACAGGGAGATTCCTATTTGGGGAGAGATTGAGCTTGCCTATTACTTTGCCAAGGGAAGGCTTGCGGCGATCACCGGCACAAACGGCAAGACGACGACAACGGCTCTTACCGGAGAAATATTGGGGAATTATTTTGATGATGTAAGAGTGGTCGGAAACATCGGGATACCATATACGTCGGTGGCGGCGGATACGACGGAAGATACTGTCACAGTTGCCGAGATCAGCAGCTTTCAGTTAGAAACAGTGCATGAATTTCATCCTGAGGTTTCTGCGATTTTAAATATCACGCCGGATCATCTGGATCGTCATCACACGATGGAGTGCTATATTCAGATAAAGGAGAGCATCACGAAGAATCAGAGTGTGACGGATGTCTGTGTGCTGAACTATGAGGATGAGACGCTGCGCGCTTTTGGGGAGACGCTTGGGGCGCAGGTGCTGTTTTTTTCCAGCAAGCGGGAACTAAAGCGCGGACTTTATTTTAAGGATGATGTGATCTTTTATTCAGATGGGGAACGCCGCGAGAAGATCATACACGTTGACGACTTAAATATTTTGGGGACCCATAATTATGAAAATGCGATGGCCGCCTGCGGCATTGCGCTTGCAATGGGAGTTCCGCTGGATAAGATCACTGCGGCATTGCGGCGCTTTCAGGCAGTAGAGCACCGCATCGAATATGTGACGGAGAAGCATGGCGTTCGTTTTTACAATGATTCCAAGGGAACGAATCCCGACGCGGCGATCAAGGGGATTTCGGCAATGAACCGTCCAACGCTTTTGATCGGGGGAGGGTATGATAAGGAATCTTCCTATGACGCATGGATCGAGAGCTTTCACGGAAAGGTAAGGAAGCTGGTTTTGATCGGACAGACGAGGGAAAAGATTGCCGCCTGTGCAAGGGCGCATGGCTTTACAGATATTATTCTGTGCGAGAGCTTAGAGGAAGCCGTGGATGTGTGCTGGCAGAATGCGAGAGAGGGGGATGCGGTACTTTTATCTCCGGCATGTGCAAGCTGGGGGATGTTTTCCAATTATGAGGAGCGCGGGCGTATCTTTAAGGAGTGCGTACATGCGCTGACTTAGACGGATAGAAGTAGTAATAAGAAAGGCAGGGAGCGCAGTTGAAAGAAAAACCAATACGCTATTTTGATTACAGTCTGCTGTTTTTGATCATATTTTTACTCTGCTTTGGACTGGTAATGCTCTATAGCACCAGCTCCTACTATGGCTCGACCCGTTTCGGAGACGCCGCTTATTATCTCAAAAAGCAGCTGTTTGCGACGACGCTTGGCGTAGTTGCAATGATCATCGTCTCAAAGATTCCCTACCGCTTCTGGATGAAGCTGAGCGGCTTTGCCTATCTGCTGGCGCTTGGGCTTTGTACTGCCGTTATTTTTGTCGGAAGGGAGGCAAAGGGGCAGGCGCGATGGCTGGAGATCGGACCGCTGTCGTTTCAGCCCTCGGAGTTTGCAAAGCTTGCGGTTATTCTGTTTCTTGCGATGGTCATCTATAGGATTTCTAAGCAGGTGGCGGATTTTAAGGCGCTTATCAAAATTATGTGCATCGTGCTTCCGATTGTCGGCGTGATCGCCTATAACAATCTGAGTACGGCGATCATTATTCTTGGAATTACGGTGTGCATGTTGTTTGTGGCAAGCCCGAAGTATTCCCATTTTTTCTGGATGGGCGCGGCGGTGCTTGCAGTCGGCACCGTATTTATCATGGCGGAGGGGTATCGGGCGGAGCGTATCAAAATCTGGCTCAATCCGGAGGCATATGATAAGGGATACCAGACGCTGCAGGGTCTGTATGCGATCGGATCGGGCGGCCTGTTCGGCAAAGGGCTGGGAGAGAGTATGCAAAAGCTTGGCTTTATTCCCGAGGCACAGAACGATATGATCTTTTCTGTCATCTGTGAGGAGCTTGGATTATTCGGCGCCATGTGCCTGATCCTTCTGTATCTGCTGATGATCTGGCGCTTTATGATCATTGCAAACAATGCGGCGGATCTTTATGGAGCGCTGATCGTTGTGGGGATCATGGCGCATATCTCCATTCAGGTGATCCTAAATATTGCCGTGGTAACGAACACGATTCCGAATACCGGAATTTCGCTCCCGTTTATCAGCTACGGAGGAACATCTATTTTGTTTCTGCTCTCGGAAATGGGGCTGGCGCTTTCGGTATCGCGCGGAATTAAGTTTGAGGTTCAGTGAGTATGGTAAGAGAAGAAAGAAGAAGAAAAAAGCGCAGAAAGATCGTGTGGATGATTTTTCTGATATTGCTGTTACTGATCAGTCTGGCGGGATTGATCGTGTGGAAGGTATTTACCGTGAAGGAGGTCCGCGTCGAGGGGAATAAGCTTTATTCCGCAGAGCAGATCCAGGAGTTGGTTTTAAACGATGAATATTCGTGGAATTCGCTTTATGTCGTCGCAAAATACAATTTTAAGGAGCCGCAGCCCATTCCGTTTCTTGATACGATCGAGGTATCGCTGGAGGATGCGCATACCGTCTTAATCTCAGTCTATGAGAAAGGAATGCTCGGATGCCTTTATATTGATGCGATCGGGCAGTATGCCTATTTTGACAAGGACGGCTTCGTTGTGGAAACCTCTGCGGAGGAGATTGCCGATGTGCCAAAGGTCACGGGGATTTCCTGTCCGGAGGTAGTGCTGTATGAAAAGCTTCCACTTGAGCAGGACGGGGTGCTGGAAAATCTGCTGAATCTGACGCAGGTATTAAAAAAATACGACCTTGTGCCGCAGGAGATCCATTACGATGAGAAGCTGGAGCCGACCCTGACCTATTACGGGACACGGGTGGTTGTAGGCTCTGACGAGTATCTGACGCAGAAGGTCGTGCGTATGGCGGCGATCATGCCGGAGCTTGCCGGACTTTACGGGACGCTGTACCTTGACAGCTGGACGCCGGAAACCACGGACATCATTTATAAGAGAGACGAATAAGCTTCCCGGACAGTGTAAAAAATTAATAAAAAATTAGTTGATTAATTTTCGGAAAGATTATATTATATTGTATATGAGTTTAAAAGCGCATATTGCGCGCATTGTATATTAAGGGATGAGAGATACGCAAAAAGCATGGGAAAAAGATCCGCTTATACCATGCGGCAGGATATAAATCAGTGAGAGATGAAGGAGGAAGTACCTTGCTAGAAATTATGACAACAGAGGCAGATACCAGTGCAAAGATTATCGTGATCGGTGTGGGAGGCGCTGGAAATAATGCTGTAAATAGAATGATTGATGAAAATATCGGCGGAGTGGAGTTCATCGGTATCAATACAGACAAGCAGGCGCTCACACTCTGCAAGGCGCCGACTCTGATCCAGATCGGTGAGAAGCTGACCAAGGGACTTGGCGCAGGCGCGCAGCCGGAGATCGGCGAGAAGGCAGCGGAGGAGAGCATGGAGGAATTGTCTGCCGCTATCAAGGGCTCGGACATGGTATTTGTTACCTGTGGCATGGGCGGCGGTACAGGTACGGGAGCTGCTCCTGTTGTCGCTAAGATTGCAAAGGAGCAGGGAATCTTAACCGTCGGCGTTGTCACAAAGCCGTTTAAATTTGAGGCAAAGCAGCGTATGATCAATGCGCTTTCCGGTATTGACCGTTTAAAGGATAGTGTCGATACCTTGATCGTGATACCAAATGACAAGCTGCTTGAGATTGTTGACAGAAGAACGACGATGCCGGATGCCTTAAAGAAGGCGGATGAGGTGCTGCAGCAGGCGGTGCAGGGGATCACGGATCTTATCAATCTTCCGGCTCTGATCAATCTTGACTTCGCGGATGTGTCAACCGTCATGAAGGACAAGGGAATGGCTCATATCGGCATTGGCAGCGCAAAGGGCGATGACAAGGCGATCGAGGCGGTAAAGCTCGCTGTTGCCAGCCCGCTGCTTGAGACAACGATCAATGGCGCGACACACGTTATCATTAATATTTCGGGTGACATCTCCCTGATGGATGCAAACGATGCTGCAAGCTATGTACAGGATCTGGCGGGAGATAATGCAAATATCATCTTTGGTGCAAAGTATGACGAGTCGATGTCAGACGAGGCGACGATCACGGTGATCGCAACCGGACTTGAGAGCGGCGGTACCAGCAAGATCATGCCGAATCTACGTTATAACAGCACGCCGGTTGCTCCGGCACGGCAGACGGCGCAGACGACTGTGCCAAGAAGTAACGTTACAGGCTTTGGCGCGCAGACAGCGCCGCAGCAGAGCGTAAATCCAACCTTTACAGGGATTCAGAAGCCGCGTCAGCCGGAAAGTACAGTACAGCAGATGGATATTAAGATTCCGGATTTCCTCAAAAATTCAAGAAAATAGTATGAAAAAGTAAGTTGGGGAGAGTAGGATGTACAAAAGACAACGAATGGTTTATGGAGCAGTACTTGCGCTGTTTCTATTTTATAGCGTGGGAATGCTGTGGCTTTTGTTTGGAAGAACGAAATTTACAGTGTATGATTCTTATTGGGAACAGATTTCCATGAATATGAATCTGCAGCCCTTTCGTACGATCATGGAGTACGTCAGGCTTTTAGGACAGGAAACAGGGGGCTATGGACTTTCCGTATCAGAGATCAATCTGTATGGAAATGTCATCGTCTTTCTTCCCTGCGGTCTGTTCCTTCCGTTTTTGTGGAAGCGTCTGCGTTCCTTCGGGTGGTATCTGCTCTGTTTTTGCACAGGGCTTATCGCGATAGAGCTGGGGCAGCTTTTTACACTCCGCGGTATCTGTGATATCGATGATCTGATCCTTAATCTGCTCGGTGCATCCATTGGCTTTGCAATATGGAAAATAATAGTTGCTTTACATAAAGTAAGGACGAAAGAGACACAGTCGAAATAGACGGTGTCTTTTTTGCTTGATAGGAAAATTCATTCCACACATCAAGCAAAAGCCTTCCCCAGAGTCAGTGCATCGTGGTAAAATTTGTCGAAATATGTCGATAATATGCGCGTTTCGTGCGCTTGATTTTGACAAAAAATCAGAGTACGGGAACGTATAATAAGTCCATGTCAGAGAAGGAGCGGGGTGAGAAAAATATATGTATTCTATGCAGACGTGTTTTTGATCCAGAACTTTTTGATGGATCTGCTTGCCATAGTGGGAGTCAATCGGTTTTTAAGACGGCAGAAAAAGCTCTGGCGTTTGGCAGCGGCAGCGGCAGCGGCCTCCGCGGGCGGACTTTTTTTGCTTCTCACCATAAAAAATACGCTCCTCTATATGGTTTTTTCCCATTTGTTCCTGAACACCGGAATGGTATTTTTGGCGTTTGGACGATGCCGGAAAAAAGAATTTCTCGAAAATTGGGGAGTGACTTATCTGGTCGTCATTTTATTGGGTGGCATGCTTCAGTGGCTGACCGGACGCGGGATCACATCGGCGGAACTTGTACCCGCTGCGGCGGGAATTTCCGGTGTTTATCTGATCCTTGGATATCTGCGGGAGCGAAAGGATTTTCACAACCATATTTTCGAGGCACAGATGAAAAAACGCGAGTGCGCTATTTCTGTCAAGGCATATTGGGACAGCGGCAATCAACTGCGTGATCCTTATACCGGACAGGGCGTTTGCATTTTGAGCGAGGCGAAGGCAAAGATGCTTTTTGATGAAGAACAGGACAATTTCCGGCTGGTTCCGTATTGCTCGCTGGGAGAGCGCAGCGGGCTTCTGCGGGTGGCGGATGTGGATGAGCTGCAGCTGTTTGACGGCAGAAAACGTATTTGTTCTAATCATGTGGCAGTCGGAATTGCAGATGAGAAATTATTGGAAAATCGTGCGTATGATTTGATCTTACATACATCATTTTTATAAAAGAGCGGAAGGGAGAGGAACATATGTATGTCAAGCTGATGATTCCGGGATACCGCGTCAAAAGGCTATGGGCGGGGCTTGGGAAGCTTTTGTTACAGGAGAAAAACGAGGTGCATTATATCGGCGGTGCGGAAGTGCTGCCGCCGCCGCTTGAGGGTGAGGAGGAAAACGCCTGCATACAGATGCTCGCGGGAGAGGAGCCGGAGTCGGCACGCAAAAAGCTGATCGAGCACAATCTGCGTCTTGTGGTATACATAGCAAAAAAATTTGATAATACGGGAGTCGGGGTAGAGGATCTGATCTCGATCGGAACGATCGGGCTGATCAAGGCGATCAATACGTTTAATCCGGGTAAAAATATAAAGCTTGCCACCTATGCGTCACGCTGCATTGAAAATGAAATTTTAATGTATTTAAGAAGGAATAACAAGACGAAGCTTGAGGTTTCGATCGATGAGCCACTCAATGTGGATTGGGACGGAAACGAGCTTCTTTTGTCTGATATTTTGGGAACAGATGAGGATGTGATCTATCGGGACATTGAGACGGATGTGGAGCGGAAGCTGTTAAACGCGGCAATCTCCAAGCTGTCTGGCAGAGAGCGGATGATCATAGAGCTTCGGTTTGGACTAAATTCGATCGGGGGAGAGGAAAAGACACAAAAAGAAGTGGCGGATATGCTTGGAATTTCACAGTCCTATATTTCGCGGCTGGAAAAAAAGATCATGGGACGCTTAAAGAAGGAGATTGTGCGTATGGAATAGAAAAATCTCTGCCACAATCCGGCAAAAAGAAATTGTATAAAACGCAGGATAGGAGTATAATGAAGGTATCATCATAAAGGTCTGGGGGGATACATATGATACTTGAATTTTTAGGTGCAGCGCATGAGGTGACGGGAAGCTGTCATTATCTGGAATTTGGAGATAAGCATGTACTGGTGGACTGCGGCATGGAGCAGGGACCGGATCTGTATGTGAATCAGGAGCTGCCTGTCAATGCGGCGGCGATCGACTATGTGTTTGTGACACATGCGCATATTGATCATTCGGGCTTACTGCCGCTTTTGTACAATCATGGGTTCCGCGGGCAGATTTTTTGTACAACGGCGACAAGCCAGCTTTGTAATATTATGCTCAAGGACAGCGCGCATATTCAGATGTTTGAGGCGGAGTGGCGTAACCGCAAGGCGCGCAGAGCTGGAAGGCCGGAGGTCGTACCGCTCTATGACATGAACGATGCGATGGGCGTGCTGACGCATTTTATTCCCTGTGATTATCACAAGATCATACAGGTCTGCGACGGATTAAAGGCACGGTTTGTGGACGCCGGGCATCTTCTTGGTTCCTCCTCCATTGAGCTTTGGATTGCGGAGGAGACGGAGGAGGGGAGAGAGGAGTGCAAGATCGTATTTTCCGGGGATATTGGAACCGCAAATCGTCCCTTGATCAAGGATCCGGAATATATCAAGGACGCCGATTATGTTGTCATGGAATCGACCTACGGTGACCGCGCACATGCGGCGCCTCCGGATTATGCGGCTGCGCTTGCGCGCGTGCTCAAGGACACATTTACGCGCGGCGGAAACCTTGTCATTCCGGCATTTTCCGTCGGACGTACGCAGGAGATGCTTTATTTTCTGCGGCGTATCAAGACAGAGGAGCTTCTGCCGGAATATCAGAACTTTGAGGTTTATGTAGACAGCCCGCTTGCGGTGGAGGCAACGTCGATTTTTGGCAAGAATGTATCGGATTGTTTTGATGAGGAAGCCTTGTCTTTGGTGAATCAGGGAATCAACCCAATCGGCTTTCCCGGGCTTCGGATGGCGATCACAAGTGATGAGTCAAAGATGATCAATTTTGATGAGAAACCGAAGGTGATCTTATCTGCTTCCGGCATGTGTGAGGCGGGACGCATTCGTCATCACTTAAAGCATAATCTCTGGCGTGCGGATTCTACGATTTTATTTGTCGGATTTCAGGTGCCGGGAACGCTTGGCAATTCGCTGCTTGGCGGGGCAAAGGAGGTGCGTCTGTTCGGTGAGACGATCGAGGTGCACGCCAAAATCGAGAATCTGCCGGGAATCAGCGGACATGCAGATATCAATCAACTGACGGAATGGGCGGCGGCGTTTGAGGGAAGCCCCAAGAGATTTTTTATCGTGCATGGCGAGGATCGTGTGACGGAGCAGTTCGCCGCCCATCTGCATGAGCGGCTGGGGATTGACACCTACGCGCCTTACAGCGGAGATGCGTTTGACCTTGCAACCGGCGAGCGCATAAAAGAGGGCAGCAGGGAGGTCATCGAAAAGAAGAATAAAAATACAGCTAAGGCGTCTGGTAATGTCTTTGCAAGACTTCTTGCCGCGGGCGGCAGGCTGATGACTGTCATCACAAAATGCGAGGGGATGCCAAATCGTGAGCTTGGCAAATTTGCGGATCAGATCAATGAGCTTTGCAATAAGTGGGAACGCTAGGCGCTATAGGGAGAGATAGTTTCGGATGGATTTTAACGCGGATTTTTCCAGACGGCTGACCTGCGCCTGTGAGATGTGGATCTCCTCAGCGACCTCCATCTGTGTTTTTCCTTCAAAGAAACGCAGGCGCAGGATATAGTTTTCGCGTTCATTTAAGTGTTCCATCGCATCGCTTAGGGAGAGGGTTTCGACCCAGTTCTCCTCCCTGTTTTTCTTGTCACTGATCTGGTCCATGACATAGAGGGTGTCGCCGCCGTCTGTGTAGACCGGATCGTAGAGGCTGACAGGACTTTGGATCGCATCAAGGGCAAAGACGATTTCCTCTGTTGAGAGACCGGAGGCTTTCGCAATTTCTTCCAGCGTCGGTTCCTTGGAGGAGTCTTTGGCAAGCAGCTCTCTGGTGTGGATCGCCTTGTATGCGGTGTCGCGCAGAGAGCGGCTGACGCGGATAACGTTATTGTCGCGCAGGTATCTTCGGATTTCTCCGACGATCATGGGAACGGCGTAGGTTGAAAATTTTACGCCGATGGAGGGATCAAAATTGTCGATGGATTTGATCAGACCGATACATCCGATCTGAAACAGATCGTCGACATTTTCGTGATTTCCGGAGAAACGCTTGATCACACTCAGGACAAGACGGAGATTTCCCTTGATATAGGCTTCTCTTGCCTTCGTATCTCCCTGTTTGATGCGGGCAAAGAGTTCCTGTTTTTCTTCTTCCTTTAGGATGGGGAGCTTGGCGGTATTTACGCCGCAGATTTCAACTTTGTATGAAGCCATGATGGGGTATCCTCCAGAGTCAGTTATTTGTATTGACATAAGAGCGGCTCGCGAAGCGTGTCGCTCGTTGTTTAGCTTTGGTATGTGTTAAAAGGATGCTACATTTCGGGTATTTTTATGCAGGAAAATTATGACAGATAAGAACAGAAATTGAGAGGAACGGAGGATTGGTATGAGAGACATCATTGATAAAAGAGACGAGCAGGAGCGCATCAGCAGGAGTATTGTGAAATTCTGGAATGTCAACTATATTCCGGCGCATGCGGCGGACGAAGATGGAGCTTTCGACGAGGAGCAGGAGCTTGCGCGTGAGGACGCTTCCGAAGGTCTGACGGAGCACAGCTGTGAGCAGGGGAATGGAAAAGACGCGGCGGAAGGCGCCCTGATAAGCGACACGGTGGATCAGGGACGTATCGACCGCATTTTGAAGGAAAAGGATGAAGAACTTCAAAGTCTGATTCGGGAGACTGTGGAGGAGCAGGAGAAGGAATAAGCAAATCTCCTTTTGGGGCATATAATGAAATAAGAAAAGGGTATGGAGGTATTTATGCCGGAGATCACTCTGCGTAAATATCATGGGCTTGGAAATGACTATCTGATCTATGATCCAAACCGAAATGAGCGGCTTTTGCAGGAGCGCCAGATCAAGGCGCTGTGCAGGCGCAATGTCGGTGTGGGTGCAGATGGAATTTTGTACGGCCCTTTTTTTGATGGAGAAACGATCCGTGTTCGGATTTTTAATCCGGACGGAAGTGAGGCGGAAAAAAGCGGAAACGGAATCCGAATTTTTTCAAAGTATTTAAAGGACGCAGGTTATGTCAAGGAGGATTCCTATGTACTTACGACAAAGGCGGGCAAGACACAGGTGGATTTTTTAAAGGATGACGGCAGTCTCATGAAGGTCGATATGGGTGAGGCGAGGTTTCTGGCAAGTGAGATACCTGCCGTTGGGTTTGGGGAGGAGATCGTAAACGAGGCGATATTTTTCTGTGACAATTTTTACAATGCGACCTGTGTCTCAATGGGAAATCCAAACTGTGTGCTCATGCTGGAGGAGGTCAATCCCAAGAAGGCAAAGCAGATAGGACCCTATGTCGAAAATTCCAAATATTTTCCAAACCGCATCAATATGCAGCTCTGTCAGGTGTTAGACCGGGAGAATATCCGCATCGAGATCTATGAGCGGGGAGCGGGATATACCTATGCCTCCGGCACGGGGGCGTGCGCGGCGGCAGCGGCGTCCCACCGTCTCGGGCTGGTGGACGATCAGGTCACGGTGCATATGCACGGGGGAGAGCTGCTGGTGGAATTTGACGGGGACGGTAAGATCTTTCTGACCGGACCGGTCGTATACATTGGCAGTATCACGCTTGCAGAGCAGTTTTTTGCGTAGAAAATCCGCGGTTGCAATTCAAAAAATACTGTGCTAAAGTAGACGAAGTGTCGCATCGGGTCTGCCGGGCAGGAGGCTGCCTGATCGTCCCGGCGCGGCATTTCCAACAAATACGTCAGTTCGCAACCTTCCTGACGAAAAACAAAACTAAAGGAGAAATCAATATGAGAAACAAAAAGGTGTTATTTATCGTGCAGGCTGCGATGATCGCAGCCATCTATGTCGTGCTGACAATGTTTATCAGCGCGTTCCATCTTGCCTCGGGGGCGATCCAGGTCCGCGTATCGGAGGCGCTTACCATTTTACCGTATTTTACACCCGCCGGGATCCCGGGACTTTTTATCGGATGTCTGCTCTCAAATCTGCTGACCGGAGCGACGGTCTATGACGTGGTGTTCGGAAGTCTCGCGACGCTGCTTGGTGCGGTTGGGACATATCTTTTGCGCAGGCACAGGTTTTTGTGCACACTTGCGCCAGTGGCTGCAAATATGCTGATCATTCCGTTTGTGCTGCGCTACGGGTACGGGCTTGTGATGAAATTTGGCGGTCATGACTGGTCGATTCCATTTTATATGCTCACCGTCGGGGCGGGAGAGGTGATCTGCTGCTGCATTATGGGCTCTGCTCTTTTGCATGCGCTTGATCCGATGCGCGGCGTCATTTTTAAAAACGAGGATTAGAAACGTCGTTTTTCCTTGAGAAAATTAAAACTTATGTTATACTATACGTTAGTATGCGCGTGCCTTTTAATGTTTGTTTTATGCACGGCGTTATGGAAAACAGAGCGAGAGAGGAAGTACAGAGATGGAAAAAATCTTGGATTTGATCACCGCAGAGGTAACGAGAGCGTTTACGGACTGCGGCTATGATGAAAAATACGGAAAGGTCACATTGTCAAACCGCCCGGACCTTTGCGAATACCAGTGCAACGGCGCGCTGGCTGCGGCGAAGGAATATAAGAAGGCTCCGTTTATGATTACGGATGAGGTTGCAGAGAAGCTTTCCGGCAATGCGATGTTTGCAATGGCAGAGTCCGTAAAGCCGGGATTTTTGAATTTGAAGCTGGCAGAGGATTATCTGGCAGATTACCTTGTAAAGATGCAGGCGGATGAGGGCAGATACGGCTGCGGAATGCCGGAGCGGCCAAAGACGATCATTGTCGATTACGGCGGGGCGAATGTGGCGAAGCCGCTGCACGTCGGGCATCTGCGCTCTGCGATCATCGGCGAGAGCATCAAGCGTATCGGAAATTTCATGGGACATCGGATGATCGGAGACGTGCATCTGGGCGACTGGGGACTTCAGATGGGGCTGATCATCGTGGAGTTAAAGGAGCGCAAGCCGGAGCTTGTCTATTTTGACGAGTCCTACGACGGCGAGTACCCGAAGGAAGCGCCGTTTACGATCTCTGAGCTGGAGGAGATTTATCCGACCGCGAGCAAAAAGTCCAAGGAGGACGAGGCGTACCGCGATGCGGCGATGCAGGCGACGAATGAGCTGCAGCATGGCAGGAGAGGCTATCAGGCGCTTTTGTCCCATATTTTGAATGTGTCTGTGACAGATTTGAAGAAAAATTATGACAACCTCAATGTCTCCTTTGAGCTCTGGAAGGGCGAGTCGGATGCACAGCCGTATATCCCTGAGATGGTGCAGAAGATGAAGGACGAAGGCTTTGCTTACATGAGCGACGGCGCGCTCGTGGTAGACGTGAAGGAGGAGACGGATGCGAAGGAGATCCCGCCGTGTATCATTCTAAAGTCCGACGGCGCTTCTCTTTACAGCACGACGGATCTGGCGACGATCGTCTGGCGCATGGAGGATTATGCGCCGGACGGCATGATCTACCTGACGGACAAGAGGCAGGAGCTGCACTTTATCCAGGTATTCCGCTGTGCGAGAAAGACGGGACTGGTGCATGAGGATACGATGTTAAAGCACATCGGCTTCGGCACGATGAACGGCAAGGACGGCAAGCCGTTTAAGACGCGCGACGGCGGCGTGATGCGTCTGGAATATCTTCTCGATGAGATCAACGAGGAGATGTTAAAGAAGATCACGGAGAACCAGAAGGCGAAGGAGAATCTGGATATCAGTGCAGAGGAGGCAAAAAAAACGGCAAGGATGGTCGCGCTTGCCGCTGTGAAGTATGGCGATCTCTCCAATCAGGCGAGCAAGGACTATATCTTTGACATCGACCGCTTTACCTCTTTTGAGGGGAATACAGGACCTTATATCCTCTATACCATCGTGCGCATCAAGTCGATCTTAAATAAATATCACGCGCTTGGCAAGGATGAGACCGGGGCGCTGATCGAGAGCGCGCACTCCGCGAGCGAGAAGAATCTGATGTTAGAACTCTCGAGATTTAATGCGATGATGGAGAATGCATTTGAGGAGAGCGCACCGCATAAGGTATGCTCTTATATCTATGATCTGGCAAATGCGTTTAACAGCTTTTATCATGAGACGAAGATCATGTCGGAGGAAAATGAGACGGTGCAGAAGTCCTATATCCGCCTTCTGACCCTGACGAAATCCGTGCTTGAGGCTTGTATCGGCGTGCTTGGATTTGAGGCGCCGGAGCGTATGTAGGATGTGCGATGCGAAACATTTCTAATATTACAGATTTTACAGCACCGGAGCTGGATATTTATGCCCGCCTCTCGGAGGGACAGCTGCTGCATTATTATGAACCGGATGTGGGATTGTTTATCGCGGAGAGCCCAAAGGTGATCGGGCGGGCGCTTGATGCCGGGTATGAGCCGGTCTCCTTTCTGGTCGAGCGGAAGCATATCGAGGGGGAAGCAAAAGAGGTGCTCTCCCGTTGTCAGGGGGTACCTGTCTATACGGCAGAGCTTGATGTACTGAAAAAGCTGACGGGCTTTCCGCTGACACGCGGCGTCTTGTGTGCGATGCGGCGGCATCCCCTGCCGGATGTCCGCAGTCTCTGCGCGAACGCTTCCCGCATAGCGATTCTTGAGAATGTGATGAATCCCACCAATGTTGGGGCGATCTTTCGCTCAGCGGCGGCATTATATATGGATGCGATTCTTTTGACGCCCGGCTGCAGCGATCCGCTGTACCGCAGAGCTGCCAGAGTGAGTATGGGAACTGTTTTTCAAGCCCCGTGGACATTTTTTACGGAGAAAAAAGAGGGCTGGCAAAAAGCAGGCATGACCATTTTAAAAGAACTGGGTTTTAAGACCGTCGCAATGGCGCTGCGGGAGGATGCTATCTCACTGACAGACCCGGCTTTAAAGGCAGAAGAAAAACTGGCGATCATTGTGGGATCAGAGGGAGAGGGCTTGTCCTCTGAGACGATCGCAGGCTGTGATCATGTCGTGCGGATTGAAATGGCGCATGGGGTTGATTCTCTTAATGTCAATCAGGCGGCAGGCATTGCATTTTGGGAGTTGGGGAAGAAAGAATAGGTGGCAGACAAATGCGGACAGAAAACGTGGAGCTAACAGTCTTGTGTCTCGTTCATCAAAACGGAAAATATCTGGTGCAGGACAGAGCCAAAGGGGACTGGAAGGGTATTGCCCTTCTGGGAGGTCATATTGAGCGTGGAGAATCCATTGTTGACGCCGTGATCCGGGAAATGAAGGAAGAAACGGGGCTGACGATTAGAAATCCCAGACTGTGCGGAGTGAAGCAGTTTCCCATCGCGGATGGCAGATATCTGGTGTTTCTCTTTGAGACAGATGAGTTTGAGGGAGTGCTTAGAAGCTCTGACGAGGGGGGAAATGTTCTGGATTGCGAAAGAGGAGCTGTCGAAGGTTCGTTTAGTCGATGGGTTTTGCGATGTGTTAAGCGTCATGCTTGATGAGAGCTTGACGGAGATCCAGTATGTAGTCGACGGAGAGGACTGGAAAGCGGTAAAGAAATAAAGATATTTGCAAACAGAGTGCTCTTATGATAATATTTTGATAAAATAGTGATAAGATAAAGGGGAAAAGGAGTGGATATGTATGATACAAATTCGACCAGTTTCTGATTTGAGAAACAAATTTCCTGAAATCGAGGATATTGTCAATACGGGGCAGCCGGTTTATTTGACAAAAAATGGGTATGGTGCAATGGTAGTTTTAAGCCTTGCGGAATATGCGGCTCTGACAAGTGACATTGAAATGAAATTAGATGAAGCAGATAAAATGGCGGAAAGTACAGAGGAACGTTATACGCATCAGCAGGTTTTTGAAAATGCGAGGAAAGCTATAAATGGCAGATAAACCATATCAATTACGATACCTGCCGATATTTGAGCAGGATTTTGTGGAAATGGTCAGTTACATTACCAGAGTAGTCTCGGAAACACAATGCATAAAGGATGAGATTTTTGCATACAGGG
>URJS01000042.1 GCA_900548205.1 uncultured Roseburia sp.
GGGCTAGTCCATGCCCGCCGCTGCTGGCAGTCTGCTCCTACTCGCGTGAACACCCGCACGGGGCGCGCCGCCCGCGTACGGAGTGCAAGCGGCGCAGGCAGCGCATCCGTGCGGAGTGTGAAGCGCGGAGCGGCGGAGCGTGGACGGCGCGCGGGCGAAGCCCGCGCATAACCCCCGGTATTGTAACTACGGGGGTATGAATGCAAAGTGAAAAGTGAAGAAAGTCAGGAAAATAGCGGCTTTTAGCATGATTTAGGGTGTGACATTTCAAGCCTAAAATGTCACACATTTGCTAAAAACCGTAGAAAATCAAGGGTTTTATGTTTTTTGTGGAAAGAGCCGAGAATGATAGTCGCAGAACCTCGGCGGACACTGGAGCAACCAAGGGTTTAAAAGCGGGTTCGAGACCCGAAGCGCTGTTTTTGCGCTATCGGCTTGTAGAACAGCCGTGAAGCAGATTCCCCGGCGAGGAGTAAAACAGCCAGTAACAAAACAGCGGGTGCGTTGTTCATATGGAATACGTGGAAAAGCCGGGATGTGAATTAAGGCGATAACGTGAAATCAGTCATTGGATGATTATAATTGAATAAAAGGTATTGTAAAGGGAAAAACAGCTTGTTATAATAAAGCTTAGGGAAACCAAAGCGAGGCGGCTTGCCCTCCTTCGGAGGGTTCACCCTCCAGACGAAAGAAAGGAGGGGTGACAATGGTTACATATACGGATTTGATCCAGATAGGTATCTTCATTGTGTCCCTCATTAGTCTGATTCGTCAGATCTATGAGGACAAAAGAAAATAGCCGCCAACTACCGCAAATAGCTGACGGCTGACCTTGTAAAAGGTTAGACAAAAAAAACTATTTTAGGGTAAGCCGCTTCCGGTTTCCCCTTTGTGATTTTACTATAACATATCTGAAATTCTTTTTCAATCCCAGAAACGATAAAAATAAATACGATGAAAAGGCTGCTGCCCGTCATAACATTGAGTAAAATGAGTGGTAGTAATGTTGGGCAGCAGGGAGATTGTGATAACGGATGCGACAATTAGCCCCCTGTGCCCCATGCAAGAGGGGAAAAGGGGGCGCTTTCCGGGAGGAAAGAGGGGAAAAGGGGGCAGAAGCTGCACAGTTGGGAAACAAGAGGGAGGGAGTAGGATAGAGAAAATAGAAAAAGGTGTTGCGGTGTCGCAACTGGGAACTTCAAACATTATAAGAGAACGAAGGGAGAGAACCGGATTCAGCCAGCGGAAGTTTGCGGATATATTGGGCATTTCAAGGGAGCATTTAAACAAGATTGAAGCTGGAGAGCGTGAGCCGTCGGAAGCCCTTCTTGAGAGACTTGATTATTTCTTGCAGTTTTATGATCCAGAGGCTAAAGTAGACATTATGCTAGATTATGTGCGGATCAGGTTCAGAACGACGGACGCTGTCCATGTTATAGAAAAAATCATGCGTATCAAGTTAAAGTATATGTTATTTGAACTGCATGCGTTTTATGGCTATGAAGCTCAGTATTATTATGGTGACATTGTCGTGCTGGTATCGTCGGACGACGACAAGGGTTGCCTGTTGGAGTTGAAAGGGCACGGATGTCGCCAGTTTGAAAGCATTTTGCTTTGTCAAAAAAGAGACTGGATACAGTTTCTTGCAATGGTAAAAAGTGAAAACGCAGTTATTAAGCGGATAGATATTGCGATCAATGATCGTGTAGGGATTCTTGATATAGCAGAGATGACGGGAAAACTCAAACGGCATGAATACACGTCTATTTTTAAGCAGTACAAATTTTATGAAAGTGGTGTTATGGTAAAAGAGGACGAGGGTGACGGGGGTGCTCGGGGAAACACTTTGTATATCGGGTCTTTGAAAAGTGATATTTATTTTTGCATTTATGAGAAAGACTATGAACAGTATATAAAGTATGGTATAAGCATGGAGACGGCAGACATTAGAAATCGCTTTGAGATACGGTTAAAGGATGATCGTGCGCAGGTGGCGGTTAGTAGCTTGATTGAGTGTAACGATGTGGGTGAGATAGCTTTTGGGATTGTTAATCGTTATCTAACGTTTTTAATGCCTGTTGCGGGCAAGGAAAAACGCTCATGGGATATAGACCCGCGTTGGGAACAGTTTATGCAGCAGGGAGCAAAAAAGGTGCGCCTTACGATAGAGCCGGAGAAATGTGATACGTTGGGCGATAAGCTAAACTGGATTACAAAACAGTGTGCGCCGACGCTGAAGGCAATACGGATGCTTGACGCAAGTCTTGGGGAGGACGATCGGATAAATAAGATCATAGACGCGGCGCAGATTAGCTCGAATATGCAAAAGCTTATAGAGCAGGAGTTGATTGAGATTGAAGAAATTGTCAATTAAAGGGGTAAAATAACAAGCGAAACGATTAGTGGTTAGCAACACGTTAGCAACAAATGTGCGAAAAGCCGCTATTTATGCAGGTGAAAAAAATAAATTTTAAGAATACATTAAGAAATGACCGCTACTACAATTTAAACTTTCCTGTTAGAATAAACAAAGAACAGCAGGAAGATCGAAAGGATGGGAAATATGGCAAAGCAGACAATTTTGGTATGTGATGACGACAGAGAAATTGTAGAGGCAATAGATATTTATTTGCAGCAGGAGGGCTATGAGGTGCTAAAGGCGTACGACGGCGAGGAGGCGCTTGAGATGCTGAAAGAGCATGAGGTGCATCTGCTGATCATGGATGTGATGATGCCGCGTCTTGACGGCATCCGCGCAACGCTGAAGATCCGGGAGCAGAGCAGCATTCCGATCATCATTCTTTCGGCAAAGGCGGAGGATTCGGACAAGATTCTCGGACTTAATATCGGCGCAGATGATTATGTGGAAAAGCCGTTTAACCCCTTAGAGCTTGTGGCGCGTGTGAAGTCCCAGCTTCGCCGCTATACGCAGCTTGGCAATGCTGCGGATGCAAGCGAGGCGGTGTATACGGTGGGGGGGCTGTCGATCCATGATGATCTAAAAGAGGTGACGGTGGACGGCGAGGCAGTCAGGCTGACGCCGATCGAATATAATATTCTTTTGCTGCTTGTGAAAAATCAGGGAAAAGTTTTTTCCATTAATCAGATTTATGAGAATATCTGGAATGAGGATGCCATCGGCGCGGACAATACGGTGGCAGTCCATATCCGGCATATCCGGGAAAAAATTGAGATCAATCCAAAGGAACCACGCTATCTAAAGGTTGTGTGGGGAGTTGGATATAAGATAGACAAGAATTAGGGGAGTTTTCATGGAAAATAAGTCCTATAGCTATGGAATGAAAATCACGGGCGTACTGCTCCATTCCTTTTTTACTGTAATATTGACGGTCAGCGTATTTTTGCTGGGGGAGCTGATCAGCAAAAATATTTTAGAGCTTCGTGATATTGGAACGGAGGATTTTTTAAGTTCGGGCTATTATTTGTCCTGCATGGAGAAAAAGTGCAGTGATCTGAGCGAATATATGCTGCTGACGCAGAAGGGCGAGCTCCGCAATTCGGAGGAGGACAAGCTTTATCTGCGGTATAATAATGAATTTAAGCAGGGGGACACAAATTTTTGTTATTGGTACAAAAAGGGTGACGTCTGGTATACCAATCAGCCGGATACAGAAGAAGGACAGGTGTTTGATACGCAGACGATCGTCATGGAAGCAAAGACAATGGGCGATTATCTGCTCTATGATATGGAAAATAAGGAATTCAGCACCAATATTCAGGGACTGGAAAACTATTTTTTTGACGGCTACAATAATAAGATGTACTGGCCGTTGGAGGGCGTTGTGCTGGTGATCGGCGTTGACACGCAGCTTTCTGCGATGGATGACCTTTGGGAGGCGAAGCTGGAATACAGCCGTCTGCATCCGTGGATTAAGGTCAGCATCGTTGGAGCGATCATCGGTATGGTCGGATGGATCGTCAGTCTTGTTTATCTGACGCTTGCGGCGGGCAGACGAGAGGATACACAGGAGCTGTGCTTAAGCACGATCGATAAAATAAAAACCGAGCTTGTGGCGGCGGGCTTTGTGCTTGTGGCGAGTGAGCTTTTCCTGCTCGCGGCGAAAGCGTCCAATCAGGAGTGGGATGTTTCGGGACTTTTGGTTGCGTCGGGAAGCATCAGCTTTTTGCTGGATACCGCATTTTTGATCTTTTATCTGAGTATGGTGCGGCGTTTAAAGGCAGAGGTCATGTGGGAAAACAGTCTGATATGCTGGCTGGGAAAGGGGCTGGAAAAGACGTTCCGCGAGCGTTCGGTGACGGTGCGTGTGCTCCTTGCCTTTTCGGTGCATCTGATCATCTGTTTTGTGCTTGCGCTTGGCGCATTTCACTATCAGAGCCGTGCTGCCATGCTGTTTCTTGTGATATTCTGCGGAATAGAGGCATATCTGCTGCTGCGGCGCGCGGTCGAGCATTATCATGTGCTGCAGGGAGTGGAGGAGATTGCGGGAGGCGATCTCAATGCCAAGATCGACGTGGAGGACATGCATGGAGAGGACAAAAAGCTTGCGGAGGCGATCAATAATATCGGGGCGGGACTCTTGCACGCGGTCGATGACAGCACGAAAAATGAGCGCATGAAGGCGGATTTGATCACAAATGTTTCACATGATATTAAAACGCCATTGACCTCGATCATTAATTATGTAAATCTGATTAAGCTTGAGGATATTGAAAATGAGCGCGTGAAGAATTATGTGCGTATTTTAGATGAGAAGTCACAGCGCCTAAAGCAGCTGACGGAGGATTTGGTGGAGGCATCTAAGGTCAGTTCGGGAAATGTTAAGCTGGATATGCAGCAGATTGATATTGTGGAGCTGGTGTGCCAGACAGGCGGAGAGTTTAATGAAAAATTTGAGACAAAAGAGCTTACGATCGTAACAAAGCTGCCAAATCATGCGGTCTATATCTGGTCGGACGGAAGACATTTGTACCGCGTCATAGAAAATCTTTATAATAATGTAGCAAAGTATGCGCTGGAAAAAACGCGGGTGTATGTGGAGGTGCAGCAGAAGGAGGACGCTGCGGTCTTTTCCATCAAAAATGTATCGGAGCGTTCGCTGGCGCTGGAAAACAGCAATGTGGATGATCTGACCGAGCGCTTTACCCGCGGAGATTCTTCACGCACGACAGAGGGAAGCGGGCTGGGGCTATCGATTGCAAAAAATCTGACAAATCTGATGGGCGGTGTGTTTGAGATTTCCGTGGATGGCGATCTGTTCCGCGCGACACTGAAATTTCCTCTCTATCAGGAGGGATTTTCTGATTTAAAATGATAACGATTTAATGTATAAAAGCAGTTGCTTTTTTGCCGGGTTACTTATATAATTTGTGCAGAAGTATGTTGCAGAAGAAATGTGCGAGAAAGAAGGAGGGAAGCTTTATGAAATTATACGACGGCGGGGCGTATCTGCTGGGAGGGAAGGAGCTGATCGCTGATGGGAAGGATGCATTGGCAGAGGTTAAGAGCCGGACAGGGGAAGCCGTGACGAGGGAACAGGCAGCGGCACAGACCATTGCCTATGAGATATTGAAGGCGCATAATGTTTCAGGCAGGATGGACAAGCTTCAGATTAAATTTGATAAGCTTGCGTCTCATGATATTACATTTGTTGGGATTATCCAGACGGCGCGCGCGTCGGGGCTGGAGCGTTTCCCGATTCCGTATGTGCTGACAAATTGCCATAACAGTCTGTGTGCGGTTGGGGGTACGATCAACGAGGACGATCACATGTTTGGCTTGACCTGCGCGAAGCGCTACGGCGGCATTTATGTCCCGCCTCATCAGGCGGTCATTCACCAGTTTGCAAGAGAGATGATGGCGGTCGGCGGCAGTATGATCCTCGGCTCTGATTCACACACCAGATATGGCGCACTTGGTACGATGGCAGTCGGCGAGGGCGGACCGGAGCTTGTAAAGCAGCTTCTCTCCAAGACGTATGATATTGATATGCCGGGGGTGGTCGGCGTGTACCTGAAGGGAGCGCCGCAGAAGGGTGTCGGACCGCAGGATATTGCGCTTGCGATTATCGGAGAGGTCTTTGACCGCGGCTATGTTAAGAATAAGGTCATGGAGTTTGTCGGACCCGGCGTTTCTAATCTGAGCGTCGACTTCCGTATCGGTGTGGACGTCATGACGACGGAGACGACCTGCCTGTCCTCGATTTGGAGAACCGATGATGCGGTGCGGGAGTTTTATGAGATCCATGGCAGGGGAGAGGCGCATAAAGAATTAAATCCAGGAAGTGTGGCGTATTATGATGGTATGATCGAGGTTGATTTAAGCGAGATCAAGCCGATGATCGCAATGCCGTTCCATCCGAGCAACACCTATACGATCGAAGAACTAAATGGGAATCTTATGGATATTTTGGACGACTGTGAGAAGCGTGCCGCAGTCAGCTTTGACGGAGCGATCAAGCTCGATTTAAAGAGCAAGGTCAAAGACGGCAGACTTTATGTAGATCAGGGGATCATCGCGGGCTGTGCGGGCGGCGGTTTTGAGAACATCTGTGACGCGGCGGATATTTTAAAGGGCGCGTCGATCGGTGCGGATGAATTTTCGCTCAGCGTGTATCCGGCAAGTACGCCGATTTATATGGAGCTTGTGAAGAACGGCGTGGTGGCGACGTTGATGCAGACGGGAGCGATCGTTAAGACGGCATTTTGCGGACCGTGCTTTGGCGCTGGGGATACACCGGCGAATAATGCGTTTTCGATCCGTCATTCCACGAGGAATTTCCCGAACCGCGAGGGCTCTAAGGTGCAGAACGGACAGGTGGTGTCCGTGGCGCTTATGGACGCGCGTTCGATCGCGGCAACTGCGGCGAATAAGGGCTACCTGACTGCGGCGACCGATATGGATGCGGAGTATACAAAGCCAAAGTACTTCTTTGATAAAACGATTTATGAGAACCGCGTATTTGACAGCAAGGGTACGGCAGATGAGACTGTCGAGATACAGCTTGGACCAAATATCAAGGACTGGCCGGCGATGAGTGCGCTGCCGGAGAATCTGGTGCTTAAGGTGGTGTCGGAGATTCATGATCCGGTGACGACAACCGATGAATTGATCCCTTCCGGCGAGACGTCATCCTTCCGCTCAAATCCGCTTGGACTGGCAGAGTTTGCACTGTCGAGAAAGGATCCGCTTTATGTGGGACGGGCAAAGGAGATACAAAAGGCGCAGAAAGCACTTGAGGAAGGAATGTGCCCGGTTGAGGCGTATGAGGAGCTTCGCCCTGTTATGGAAGCGATTGGCAGAGCGTTTCCCGATAAGAAGTTTGGCGAGGGGCAAAAGCCCGGCGTGCTTGGCTTTGGAAGTACGATTTTTGCCGTGAAGCCGGGAGACGGTTCGGCGCGTGAGCAGGCGGCATCCTGTCAGAAGGTGCTCGGAGGCTGGGCAAATATCGCAAATGAGTATGCGACAAAGCGTTACCGCTCCAATCTTATCAACTGGGGCATGCTGCCGTTTCTGATCGCGGAGGGAGAGCTGCCGTTTGCCAATCTGGATTATATCTTTTTACCGGATATTCGTACCGCAGTCAAAGAGGGCAAGGATGAGATTACGGCTTATGTGGTTGACGGAGCAGAGCTTAGGGAGATTTCCCTCAGACTTGGAGCAATGACAGAGGATGAGAGAGAGATCATCTTAAAGGGCTGTCTGATCAATTATTATAGAGAATAAGGATATTTTAAGAGAGAGAAAAAGTGGTCTTTGGTTTGATGAGGCTAACCTTTTCTCTTTTTTTGTTGTAAAAACAACGGAATTTTATGGAAAAATTGGGTATACTAAGTGAAACAATCAAAATAAATAGCCAGAGAAAGGATATAGATATTATGATGAATCCAAGAAAAGTAGCAGTGATCGGCTGCGGATTTGTAGGAGCGTCGATTGCGTTTAGCTTGATGCAGAAGGGGATTTTTTCCGAGATGGTGCTGATTGATGCAAACCACGCAAAGGCGGAGGGGGAGGCAATGGATTTAAGCCACGGGCTTCCGTACACGGCGTCAATGGATATTTATGCAGGCGACTATAAGGATGTGTCAGACTGCGCATTGATCATTATTACAGCGGGGGCGAATCAGAATCCGGGTGAGACAAGGCTTGATCTGATTGATAAAAATGTTGGGATATTAAAGTCTATTATCCCGCAGATCACGGCGACCTCGTTTGAGGGAATCTTAATGATGGTGGCAAATCCGGTCGACGTGTTGACCTACGCCGCACAGCGCATTTCCGGTTATCCGGTCGAGCGTGTGTTTGGATCGGGAACGGTGCTTGATACCGCGCGCTTAAAGTATCTGCTCGGACGACATCTGGATGTTGACAGCCGCAGCGTGCATGCGATCATCATTGGCGAGCACGGGGACAGCGAGCTGCCGGTATGGAGCGGCGCGAATATTTCCGGTATTGAGCTTAACCATTTCTGCGAGCTGCGCGGTCATTACAGCCACGAGGATTCGATGAAGCGTATTTACGAGGATGTAAGAGACAGCGCTTATCAGATCATTGAGAGAAAGGGTGCGACGTATTACGGGATCGGAATGGCAGTTGCGCGTATCGCGGAGAGCATTGTCAAGGATGAACAGGCAGTGCTTCCGGTTTCTGTGGAGCTGCGCGGGGAGTACGGGCTGGACGGGCTGGCGCTAAGTATTCCGTCGGTGATCGGAAAGAACGGCATCGAGAAGGTGCTTGAGATCCCGCTTAGCGCGGAGGAGAACGATAAGCTTCAGGCATCCGCGATGCAGCTAAAAAATGTCATAGATACGCTAAAATTATAAAATAACCGTTCTTCCGATTGAAAAAAATATTGTATAGGTTATAATGGACGCATGGGCAGTGTCAGGCACGTTAGGAATACGGCACGGCACTGCCTTCATATTTGATAGGAAATGAGGAAGAAGGATTGGATCACGAGAGAGAGACAGAACATATTTCTGAGACGAAAAAAGGAAAAGGCTGGGATATGAAGCAGTATCTTACAGTCGCGCTGCTGACCTTTGGAACGGTGTGCTGCTGTATATTATTTTTCTTTATGGTATACCGCTATCATGGGTTTGCAAGCTTTTGGAGGAACCTTGTCTGGATCGTGCAGCCGATTACGATCGGCGTGATTTTGGCATATCTGTTAAATCCGGTTGTGAAGTTTATTGAAGCGCATGTCTTAAAGCTGCTGCTGCCGCGGATGAAAAGTAAACGGCGCGCGCAAAAAGCAGGAAGGGGCGTGGGAGTCGCCGGAGCGCTGCTGTTTCTGGCAGGCATCCTTATTTTGCTGTTTTCCGTTATCGTTCCGTCTGTTTCACGCAGTATTCAGAATATGATCACGGTATTTCCGAGTGAAATGAATGATCTGATCGAATGGATCGAGGAATTTTCCAAGGGGGATTCCGAGCTGGCAGAGATGGTCAGCGAGGGGATCGAGACGGCGAGTACGATGTTTCAGACATATGTGCAGACCGAGCTTTTGCCGCAGGCGAAGGTCTATCTTGCATCGATCACAAACGGTGTTATTTACGGCGTGAAGCTTATGACAAATGTGCTGGTGGGTGTGATCGTATCTGTTTATGTGCTGATGAGTAAGGAGACGTTTGCAGGACAGGCGAAGAAGATTATTTATGCGATTTTAAAGCCGGAGCGCGCAAACATTGTCATTACGACTGTGCGCAAGAGTAATGAGATTTTCGGCGGTTTTATCTCGGGAAAGCTGTTGGATTCTGCAATCATCGGCGTGCTGGCATACATTGTGCTGGCGATTATGAAGATGCCTGATACGATGCTGCTTGCCGTTATCATTGGTGTGACGAATGTCATTCCGTTTTTCGGACCGTTTATCGGCGCGATCCCGTCGTTTATCATTGTCGTTCTGCAAAATCCCGTGCAGGGGCTGTATTTTCTGATTTTTATTTTTATCCTACAGCAGATTGACGGAAATATTATCGGACCGAAGATTCTTGGTGATTCAACGGGAATTACGCCGTTTTGGGTCGTTACTTCCATCCTGATCTTCGGCGGACTGTGGGGCTTTCCGGGAATGCTGCTTGGCGTTCCGGTCATGGCGGTACTCCAGTATATTGTACGCAATCTTTTAGATTATGCATTAAAGAAGCGCGGGCTTGTCTCGGACACGGCAAGCTATGTGGAGCTTGTGCGTGTGGATAAAAATACAAATGCGCTTGTCTATCCGGGAGAGGAGACGGAAGGGAAGGAAGAAAAAAATACATAGGAGCTTTGGGATACGATATTTGGAAGGAAAGAGACTGTTGCCTTGGTTGGCAGCAGTCTTTTTCCGTTATAGGACATCTATGATGAATGCGTTGTGTTCATAAAAAGTTAACAAATTCTTTCTTGTATTTTACAGGAATCTATTATATATTCAAAACAAATTTAACTAAATTAATTTAACTAAATAAACTTAAGGAGGAGAAACGTATGATTTTTGATAAGGTGAAGGAAGTAATTGTGGAGACAACAAGCTGTGACATGGAGGATGTGACGATGGAGGCAAATCTGCAGGAGGAGATCGGTCTTGATTCTCTGGGAGCAGTGGAGCTTCATATGGAGCTGGAGGAAGTATTTGAAATTTCGATTCCGGAAGAAGATATGGTGAAATTTGTTACGGTAGGAGATATTGTGACCTACATTGAGGGCAGCTTGGGAAAATAGTGAGGAGCGGCGTATGGATATAAAGGAAGTTGAAAGGCTCATTGAGATCTTTGAGGCGTCGTCACTTTCGGAGCTTTCCCTAGAGCTTGGAAATGGAAAGCTGTCCATGAAAAGGGGCGGCGCGGCACAGGGAGCAGTGCAGAGTATGGCGCAGCAGGTCTCCGGTGAAAAACCAGCAGAGCTTGCGGAGGAAAAAACGGCGGATGCAAAGCAAGGAGACAAAAAGGTCATCAAGGCGCCGTTTGTCGGAACGTTTTACAGAGCCTTAGGACCTTCTGAGAAGCCCTTTGTAGAGGTTGGACAGCAGATAAAAAAAGGCGATGTCGTGGGAATTGTGGAGGCTATGAAGCTGATGAATGAAATTACGGCTACCGAGGACGGGATCGTAGAGTCGATCGAGGCGGAGGATGAAAGTCTTGTTGCATACGGAGATGTCTTGATCTGTCTGAGATAGCCGCAGACGGAAATAAGAAGGAGGCCCGTATGTTTAAACGGATTTTGATTGCAAACAGAGGAGAGATCGCACTCCGTATTCTGCGCTGCTGCAGCGAGATGAATATCGAGACTGTGGTCGTTTATTCTGAGGCGGATGAGGATTCGCTGCCGGTGATGTTAGCGACGCATAGCGTCTGTATCGGTCCTGCGCGGGCGGCAGAAAGCTATTTAAACGAAGATGTGATCGTGGAGACTGCCGTTAAGCTGGGCTGCGATGCAATTCACCCCGGCTATGGATTTTTGTCGGAAAATGCGGGCTTTGCACGAAAATGCAGGGAACGGGGAATTATTTTTATCGGACCTGCGGCAGAGATTATTGCCAAAATGGGAGATAAGCAGGCTGCCAGAGAGCTGATGCAAAAAAGCGGCGTGCCTGTCGTTCCCGGTTCAAAGGGGCTGGTAAATTCCTTAGAGGAAACAGTCGCGGCAGCGCAGGAGGTTGGATATCCGGTGCTGATCAAGGCGGCGTTTGGCGGCGGCGGAAAGGGAATGCGCAGAGCGTATGACAAAGAGGAGCTGGCGCATGCATTTGAGGCGGCAAGAGCCGAGGCAAAGGCGGCGTTTGGCGAGGACGGCGTATATGTGGAGCGGCTGATCGAACACCCGCGCCACATTGAAGTCCAGATTTTGGCGGACCGCTATGGAAATGTGACCTATTTGGGAGAGAGAGACTGCTCCATCCAGCGGAGGAATCAAAAGCTTCTGGAGGAAGCGCCTTCACGGGCGCTTAGCGGGGAGCTAAGAGAGCGTATGGGCGAGACGGCGGTGCGCGCGGCGCGTGCGGCTGGCTATGAGAGCGCGGGTACGGTAGAGTTTGTGCTGGATCAGGAAAACAACTTTTATTTTATTGAGATGAATACCAGAATACAGGTTGAGCATCCTGTTACAGAATGGGTCACGGGTATCAATCTGATCAAGGAGCAGATACGCATTGCCGCCGGTTTGAAGCTTTCCCGCGCACAGGAGGAGATTGCGGCACAAGGGCATGCGATCGAGTGCCGGATCAATGCCGAGAGCACCGGGAAAATCACATTTTTGCATTTTCCTGCAGGCTGCGGCGTCCGTGTAGACAGTCACCTTTATGCAGGGTATGAGGTAACGCCTTATTACGACTCGATGCTCGCAAAGATCATTGTGCGGGGGGATACGAGATCAGAGGCGGTCCGCAGACTGCGGCGCGCGTTAGAGGAGCTGGTGATCGAGGGAGTTCCGACAAACGCAGAGTTTATGCATTTGCTGACGTATCACAAGGATTTTGTAAGCGGCAGATACGATACGTCGTTTTGGGATAAAAACAGTGAAACGATTCTTGCGTGGAAGGAAAATGAGGGGGCGCAGTAGCCGATGAACAGCAGTTTTTTATCAAAGCGTAAAAAATTATATTCGCTAAGGAAATTAAGGGCAAATCATTTTGCAAGGGATGAGGTGATCGATTGCCCAAAATGTCAGGAGAAAATGATACGCGGTGTGTTGGCAAAAAAAGGCTTCGTATGTCCGGGCTGCGGCTATTATCATAAAATCTCTGCGGCAGAACGAATCGAGATGATCTGCGATGCGGGCTCATTTAAAGAGATGAACAGAGGGCTTAGAACCAAAAATCCGATTAAATTTCCCGAATACCGCAGCAGATTGGAGCTGTTTCGGCAGCAGACGGGAATGAACGATGCGGTAATGACAGGAATCGGGCAGATTGAAGGTGAGAAAGCGGCGGTTGCAGTGCTTGATAGTGCATTTTTTATGGGAAGCATGGGAACGGTCGTGGGTGAAAAGATCGCCCGTCTGGCAGAGACGGCGCAGAGGAAAAGGCTGCCGCTCGTTATTTTTTCTGCAAGCGGGGGCGCGCGGATGCAGGAGGGGTTATTTTCCCTGCTGCAAATGGCAAAAACAGCCGGCGCGATAGAGACCTTTAAGGATGCGGGAGGCTTATTTATTTCCTGTCTGACAAATCCGACAACTGGCGGCGTGAGTGCAAGCTACGCAAGTCTGGGAGATATTTTGATCGCGGAACCGGGCGCTCTCATAGGCTTTGCCGGACCGCGCGTGATCAGGCAGACCATCGGGCAGGAGCTGCCGGAGGGCTTTCAGCGGGCAGAATTTCTGTTGGAGCACGGGATGCTTGATATGGTGGTAGAGCGGCAGGAGCTAAGAGGTGTGATCGCCAGACTGCTCCGTATGCATAAAAGAGGGATATAGCGATGGAAACAGAAAAAATAATCACGCCTTATGAGCGGGTGCAGATTGCCAGAAAGACAAACAGACCAAATGTGATGGATTACATCGCGGCATTGTTCGATGATTTTGTGGAGCTTAAGGGCGACCGCCTTTTGGCGGATGATGAGAGTATCGTCGGAGGGATCGCGCTGTTTCGGGGCAGTCCTGTAACGGTGATCGGTCATCGGAAGGGACGCACGACCGAGGAAAATCTAAGATATAATTTCGGCATGGCGTCTCCCGAGGGTTACCGGAAAGCGCTTCGTCTGATGAAGCAGGCGGAGAAATTTGAAAGACCTGTCATCACCTTTGTAGATACGCCGGGGGCATATCCGGGGATCGAAGCGGAAAATCACGGACAGAGCATCGCGATCGCGGAATGTATCGCGAAAACAATTACATTGAAGGTTCCGGTTATTTCGATCATCACGGGCGAGGGAAGCAGCGGCGGCGCACTGGCGATTTGCGCGGCAGACAGCGTATGGATGCTGGAAAACGCAGTTTATTCCATTTTATCGCCGGAGGGCTTTGCGGCGATTGTCTGGAAGGATGCAAAAAAGGCAGAGCAGGCGTGTGAGCTGATGAAGCTTACAGCGCGGGAATTGCTGGAATATGGACTGATCGACGGGGTGATCCCTGAGGATCGGCAGAGCCTGCATATGCTTCGGAAAATGCTGACAAAGGAAATCAACAGACTCTCGCGCATGAGCGCAGAGAGCCTTACAGCGGCAAGATACAAAAAATACAGATACATCGAGGGGGCATATGCACCCATGGCGGGCAGTGAGGCAGGAGTGAAATGAGAGGAATACATATTGTGGGAACAGGGCGCGCCCTTCCCGAAAAAATATTGACAAATGAGGATATGAGCAGACTGGTGGATACCTCAGACGAGTGGATCGTCACAAGAACCGGAATCCGGCAGAGGCATATCTGTGAGGAGGAGACCTGTGCGTCACTCGCAGCGGCGGCGGCAAAAAAAGCGCTGCAGGAAGCGGCGGCAAAGGAACAGGTAAGACCGGAGGAAATCGCAGCGGTGGTCGTTGCTACGGCTACCTCGGACTATGATTTTCCGAGTACGGCGTGTCTGGTGCAAAAAGAACTCGGACTTAGCAGTGAGACGATGGCTTTTGATCTGGCTGCGGCGTGCAGCGGGTTTTTATACGGCTTGGAGGTATGCCGCGGACTGCTGACAGACAGCAGGAAAAAGTATGTGCTGTTGATCGGCAGCGAGCAGCTGTCAAAAATTACGGATTACACGGACCGTCAGACCTGTATTCTGTTCGGAGACGGGGCGGGTGCTGTGGTCCTTCGGCCGGACGACAGCCTTTATGTACATCGGGCATGGTCGAGCGGCAGCAGCGAGTCATTGTATTGCGAGGGTGTGGGAACCGATGGCGCAAAACTGAAAATGGATGGCTCAGAGGTGTTCCGGTTCGCTGTCCGCGCGTTTACACAGGGCATGGAGGATGTTTTGATGGAGGCGGGGGTTCGATTGGAGGAGGTCGATCATGTCATCTGTCACCAGGCAAACCGACGCATCATAGAGCATGTCATGAAAAAATATCCCGGTCAGGAAGATAAATTTTATATTAATATTGAACGTTACGGCAATACCTCTGCGGCAAGCATACCGATCGCTCTGGATGAAATGAGAGAAAAAGGGATGCTTAAGGAAGGAATGAGAGTGCTTGCGGTTGGTTTTGGAGCCGGCTTTACTTGGAGCGGCGCACTGTTTACGATTTAGTGGGGAGCAAGAGAGAATCTATGGGGAAAATCCCGGAAAAGACAGGTGCTGTCCCGTGCGCAGATACTTCGGAATGGAGGAGAAAATGAAAATAAATGAATTGTTACACACGGAATATCCGTTTATTCAGGGCGGTATGGCAAATATTGCAACAGGCGCGTTCGCGGCAGCAGTTTCTAACGCGGGAGGTCTGGGACTGATCGGCGCAGGCGGAATGGATGCCGGGATGCTCCGTGAGAATATCCGCATTTGCAAGGAACTGACGACAAAGCCGTTTGGCGTCAATCTTATGCTGATGAATCCGCAGGTCGACGAAATGGCGGAGATTGTTGTTGATGAGGGCGTTAAGATCGTAACGACGGGCGCAGGAAGTCCTGCCAAATATATTTCCCGTTGGAAGGAATGTGGGATGATCATTATGCCGGTTGTGGCTTCGACAGCCCTTGCAAAAAAAATGGAGAGCCTTGGGGTGGACGCCGTGATCGCGGAGGGCACGGAAAGCGGCGGGCACGTCGGGGAGATGACGACGATGGCGCTGATTCCGCAGATCGTTGACGCGGTATCTGTTCCGGTCGTGGCGGCGGGCGGCATTGCGGACGGCAGACAGCTGACGGCTGCGTTTGCGCTTGGGGCAAGCGGCGTGCAGCTTGGCACCTGTCTTTTGGTAGCGGAGGAATGCCCGATTCACGAGAATTATAAAAATGCGCTGCTCAAGGCAAAGGACAACGGCACGATCGTGACCGGACGCATTGCGGGCACTCCGGTCAGAATCTTAAAAAATGCGATGGCGCGGGAATATGTAAAGCAGGAAAAGCGCGGCGCAGACAAGATGGAACTGGAGAAATTTACGCTTGGCTCTCTAAGACGCGCAGTGTTTGACGGAGATGTCAAAAATGGTTCGCTGATGGCGGGACAGGTAAGCGGGCAGCTGGAGGAAATAAGACCGATCCGCGCGATTTTTGAGGAAATGTATGACGGGTACCGTCAGACCGTTGGGAAGCTTTGCGCCAAGCAGTAGCCAAAGCGGTCAGAGAAGGGGGGAACTATGGCTTTTATGAAAACGGTATTCATGTATGCGGGGCAGGGCAGCCAGCATAGCGGTATGGGGAAGGACATTTACGAAAAATATCCTGCATACCGTCGGGTGCTTGACCGTCTGGAGCTTGATTTTGATATAAAAAAGCTGATGCATGAGGGAGAAGCGGAAGTCCTGGCACAGACAGAATATACGCAGCCCTGCATGGCGGCGTTTGCGGCGGGTGTGACGGAGGTCTTGAAGGAGCGGGGGATTTTTCCTGATGCCGTATGCGGGCTGAGTCTGGGTGAATACGGCGCGCTTTTTGCGGCGGGCGTGTTTTCGGCAGAGGACTACGTCGGTCTGACTGCCTTCCGCGGGAGGGCGATGGCGGACGCGGCAAGGGGAAAAACATGCAGTATGAGCGCTGTTTTGGGAAGCACGGCGGCAGAGACCGAGGAGGTCTGCAGGCGGGTGAACGAACAGAAGGAATTTGGTTTTGTTGCGCTGGTAAATTATAATTGCCCGGGTCAGTATGTGATCTGCGGCGATGAGACGGCAGTGGCGAAAGCGGAAGCGTTGTTAAAGGAAATGGGCGTGAAGCGAAGCATCCGTTTAAAGGTAAGCGGACCATTTCACACGAAGTACATGAGCCCGGCGGCAGAAAGGCTGGCGGAAAAACTGGCGTCTGTCAATTTTGGGAAGCCGAAGCTTCCGGTTGTATTAAATATGACGGGGGATTATTATGACGGCGCCTCCTGTCTCAAGGAATATTTGTGTATGCAGATTCAAAACAGCGTACGCTTTGAGGACAGTATTGCAAGACTGCTTGCGGACGGAGCGGAGCGATTCATCGAGATCGGACCGGGAAATGCGCTGGCGGGCTTTGTAAAGAAAACGGCGAAGGCATATGGGAAAGTAGTGACAGTTGATACGATTGATACGGCGGAGCAATTAGACGCCGTACTGGAGACAGAAAGAGAACGCGGATAAGGAGGAAAATCAGGCGTGGAGATCCAAAAAACAGCAGTGGTGACCGGAGGAAGCAGGGGAATCGGCAGAGCCGTCTGCGTGCGAATGGCAAAAATGGGAATGAATGTAATATTCAGCTACAATTCGGGGGAGGAGGCGGCGAAGGAAACCGTATTGCTCTGTGAAAAATATGGTGTTAAGGCACATGCCCTAAAAGCGGACGTAAGCAGGGAGGAAAGCTGCACGGCATTTGTAAATGAGGCGCTGCGGCTTGCGGACGGACGGATCGATGTTTTGGTGAATAACGCCGGAATTACGAGGGACGGGCTGCTGATCCAAATGTCGGATGAGGATTTTGACGACGTTCTTAATGTGAACTTAAAGGGCTGCTTTTATATGTCAAGAGCGGTATCCAAGGGAATGCTAAAGCAGCGAAGCGGAAAGATCATCAATATCAGCAGTGTCATCGGGATAACAGGAAACGCGGGACAGACCAATTATGCGGCGAGCAAGGCGGGAGTGATCGGATTTTCAAAGTCGCTGGCAAGAGAGCTGGCGTCCAGAAAAATCAATGTAAACGTCATTGCGCCTGGGATGATCGAGACAGATATGACAGGCGTGCTGAGTGAGGCGGTCAAAGAACGGATGATCGGGGCGATTCCGTTTCGTGAAATCGGAAAAGCGGAGGATATTGCGAATGCCGCAGCGTTTTTGGCAAGTGAGGAAAGCCGGTATATCACAGGACAGGTAATCTGTGTAGACGGAGGGATGGTGATTTGATGAGGAGAGTTGCAGTAACGGGATTGGGTGCAGTGACGCCGATCGGAAATAATGTGCCGGATATGTGGAACTCTGTAAAAAAAGGAGTCTGCGGCATTGCACCGATCACGCATTATGATACAACGGGCAGAAAGGTTACGTTGGCGGCAGAGGTCAAGGAGTTTCGCCCAGAGGAGGTAATCGATAAAAAGGAGCTGCGCAGGATGGACAGATTCACCCAGCTTGCGGCAGTTGCTGCAAAGGAAGCGATGGACGATGCGGGGATTAGCATGGAGCAGGAGGATACAAGACGCTGCGGCGTCTTTGTTTCCAGCGGTATCGGCGGCATTGACCTGATACAGGAGTACACAATCGCCGGAGAGAATAAGGGCTATGATCGTATATCACCATTGTTTATTCCGATGACGATTGCCAATATTGCTGCAGGGCAGCTTGCGATCACCTACGGTTTCCGGGGAATGTGCAGCTGTCCCGTTACCGCATGTGCGGGCGGAACAAATGCGATCGGAGATGCCTTCCGCTACATCCGGGACGGCTATGCGGAGGTCATGCTGTGCGGCGGCGCCGAGGCGTGTATCACGCCGCTTGGTATGGGAGGCTTTACGGTTATGAAAGCGCTTTGCACAGGTACGGATCCGGAGCGCGCATCCATTCCATTTGACGCGGAGCGAAGCGGCTTTGTCATGGGAGAGGGCGCGGGGATCCTCGTGCTGGAGGAGTATGAGCATGCAGTCCAGCGCGGTGCAAGGATTTACTGTGAGCTTGTCGGTTATGGCGCAACCTGTGACGCGAACCACATCACTGCACCGCTGGAGGACGGAAGCGGTGCTGCCGATTGTATGACGCTTGCGCTGGAGGATGCGAAGCTAAGACCTGAGGACATTACCTATATCAATGCACACGGAACATCAACGCCGTTAAATGACAGGTGTGAGACCAGTGCGATCAAGACGGCGTTCGGCAGTCATGCAGGGAAGCTGATGGTGAGCTCCACCAAAGCAATGACGGGGCATATGCTTGGAGCAGCGGGCGCAGTAGAGGGCATCATTTCTGTACTGAGTGTATGCAGCGATTATGTGCCGGCAACGATCCACTATCGGACGCCGGATGAACAGTGTGATTTGGATATTGTTCCAAACGAAGGCAGGGAGAGCGCCGTTTACTGTGCGATGTCAAATTCGTTGGGCTTTGGCGGACATAACGCGAGCGTTATTTTCAAAAAGTGTGAAAATGGGAGGTAGCATATGGAATTAAATTCAAATGAGATTCAAAAAATACTGCCTCACCGGTATCCGTTTTTATTGGTGGATAAAATCACAGAATGCGTACCGGGGAAAAGCGCGGTTGGAATCAAATGCGTCAGCGCCAATGAAATGCAGTTTCTTGGGCATTTTCCAAAGAAGCATATCATGCCGGGGGTTTTGATCGTGGAGGCATTGGCGCAGACCGGCGCGGTCGCGTTGCTGACAGAGGAGGAAAATAAAGGGAAGCTTGCGCTGTTTGGAGGGATCAAATCCTGCCGGTTTAAGCGTCAGGTCGTACCCGGAGACGTCTTAGAGCTGCGGTGTGAGATCATTTCAAAAAAAGGCGCGGTTGGAATCGGAAAGGCGGTCGCAGAAGTAGGGGGAAAGACGGCTGTGATCGCGGAACTTCTATTTGCAATTACCGATGAAAGCTGATATAATCCCGTTGTCTGAGAATTGTGGATAAATTGTGAATAAATAAGCTGTAAAGGGATAGAGGGGAATGCTACAGGATGCTTTTTTAAAAGTATATACGAAGTTTAAACTGCATTTTTATAAGAAGTTTTTTGAGCGGGTCAATGATAGGGAGGCGTCGCTGACGACGGTAGAGACATTTTGTATGGAAATCATCCATTCCATCGGCAAGCCGACGATCAATGAGTTTGCGACGGA
>URJS01000043.1 GCA_900548205.1 uncultured Roseburia sp.
GCATCGTCGATTGACGACAACGCAGCAGATGGAAATTCAGGCAAGTCATTATACGAAATGTGAGTGATACAGTACACTATGATCTACATAATTCCAGAAACGCTCAAATTCCGCGCCGCAGGGCGCGGTTATTTTTTTGCCGTCGCAAAATATCATACAGTAAGCATGAAGGAGCTGAGAATGAATGGAAGCCTCCTTCCCAAGCTTTGCATTTAATCTGCGGTCTCCATACTTACTGTCCCCGATGATCGGATGACCGATCGATGCCAGATGCGCCCGAATCTGATGGGAACGTCCGGTGATCAGATGAACCTCAAGCTCCGTATATCCCCCCGCCGTTTTCACCGGCAGGTATTCCGTCTCGATCGGCAGAATGCGCGCGCCCGCCTCATGCGCCGGCATTGTCTCAAAAATCTCAACCTGATTTTTGTCCTCATCCTTCCAAAGCCAGCCCTTTAAGTGCGCCCCCTCCCCTAACTCCCCCTTAATGATACAGCGGTAATACTTTTGAACTGTACGCTCCTTAAATGCCAAAGAAAGCTCCTGAAGTCCCTTTAAGGTTTTTCCTGCAGTCAGCAGACCTGAAGTATTCCGGTCGAGGCGGTTGCAGATCGAGGGCTGAAAGGTGGCAAGCATCTCCTCCGTGAGAGCCCGCTCACGCAGCAGATAACCTAAAATATGCTCATTTGCCGAAATATCGGAGGGCGACGCCTTTTGCGAGAGCAATCCTGAAGGCTTATTGACGATCAAAATATCATCATCCTCATAAATAACCGGAAGGGGCTTTAACCTCCGAAGCGTCTCGTATGTTTCGGAGGATTTTTGCTTTTCTGCAAACTTCAAAAACGTCTCCTCCGAGAGAAACAGCATAACGTCGTCGCCCACAGAGAGCTGCTCGGCGCCGGACGCCTTTTTTCCGTTTAAGGTAATATTCTTTTTTCTCAACATCTTATAGATGAAGCTGGAAGGCGCCTGTGCCAGAAGCTTTTTTAAGTATTTGTCCAAGCGCTGCCCCGCCTCGTTTCCGTTAATCTGAAATTCCCGCATCTCTCCTATTTTCCTGCTTTCTTTTTGTGTACATGACGGATCGTCTTTTTCTTTCCGCTGTTTCTTTGCTTCACGGACGGTGCGAAATTCCTATCCCGCCCTCCGCCGTTTGGCGCGTTTTTACCTTTTTGATCGACGCCTTGTCCGCCTCTTGGACGAACGAGGCATTTTTTGTCAAAGCCGATCAGATCGGTACGCCCCGCCTTTGTCAACGCCTCCACAACAAGCTCATAATTCTTTGGATTGCGGTACTGGATCAGGGCGCGCTGCATTGCCTTTTCATGCGGATTGACCGCCACATAGACAGGCTGTAAGGTCTTTGGATCAAGCCCTGTATAGTACATGCAGGTCGAGATTGTGGAAGGCGTCGGATAAAAATCCTGCACTTGCTCCGGCATATAGCCAAGATCCCTTAAAAACTCCGCCAATTCCACTGCCTCCTTTAAGGTAGAACCCGGATGTGAGGACATTAAGTATGGAACGAGATACTGCTTTTTGCCGAGGGTTTGATTCATGTCCTTATATGCTTTTGTGAACCTCTCGTAAACCTCAACCGGAGGCTTCCCCATTTTTTCCAACACCTCGTTTGAGATATGCTCCGGCGCAACCTTAAGCTGACCGCTGACATGATGCTCGCAGAGCTCGCGCAAAAAGGTGCGATCCTCATCATAGATGAGATAGTCAAAGCGAATCCCCGAACGGATAAAGACCTTCTTCACGTTCGGCAGTTCACGCAGCTTTCTAAGGAGCTTCAAGTAATCTTTATGATCTACTTTAAGGTTCCTACAAGGCGTTGGGAACAGGCACTGCTTCTGTGGGCAGACGCCCTTTGTCAGCTGCTTGTCGCAGGACGGCGCACGGAAATTTGCCGTCGGGCCGCCAACGTCATGGATATAGCCCTTAAAGTCGGGCTCCCATACCATTTGGTTCGCCTCCGCAAGAATCGATTCATGGCTTCTTGTCTGAATGATTCGCCCCTGATGAAAGGTCAGCGCGCAAAAGCTGCAGCCGCCATAACAGCCGCGGTTATTCACGAGGGAAAAACGAACCTCGGAAATGGCAGGCACACCGCCTGCCTCCTCATAAACGGGGTGATAGGTGCGCTGATACGGCAGAGCGTAGACAAAATCCATCTCACTTTGGCTAAGCGGCTTTGCCGGAGGATTCTGCACGACAAAGAGCTTTTTGTCATAAGTCTCAAACAGACGCTTTCCCACAAACGGATCGGTATTGCAGTACTGTGTGTAAAAGCTTTTGGCGTACTCCCGCTTATCTGCCAAAAGCGTCTCATAATGCGGCAGCTCAATCGCGTCGTAAATATCCTCACGCTTTCTTGTCTTATAGACGGTTCCGTCGATAAACGTGATGTCTTGCACCGACAGTCCGCTGTTTAAGGCGTCCGCAATCTCTATGATGCTGTGCTCCCCCATTCCATAGGAAATAAGATCAGCCCCCGAATCAAGCAGAATGGAACGCTTTAGCTTATCGGACCAGTAATCATAATGTGCCAGCCGACGCAGACTCGCCTCGATCCCTCCAAGGATGATCGGCGTCTGCTTATAAATCTGACGGATCAGATTACAATAAACGATTGTTGCATAATCCGGCCGCTTTCCCATCACGCCGCCCGGTGTAAACGCATCCGTCTGCCGTCTTTTTTTCGATACGGAATAATGGTTGACCATCGAATCCATATTTCCGGCGGACACCAAAAAGCCAAGACGCGTCTCTCCCAGAATATTGATGGATTCCGCCGTTCTAAAATCTGGCTGCGCGATGATGCCGACCGTATAGCCATGCGCCTGCAGAAGTCTTGTGATAATGGCATGTCCAAAGGAGGGATGATCGACATAAGCGTCTCCCGACACATAGACAAAATCAAGCTGGGCGATCCCCTGCTCCTCCATATCCGCTCTGCTGATTGGCAAAAATCCGTTACTCATCTGCTTCCTCCCATTTCCCGTTTTTTAACATCGCAATTTCTTCTTCTGTCAGAGCGCGGTACTCACCCGGACGCAGCTTTTCATCCAGCCCAAGCGGTCCCATAGACAGACGCTTTAGGTAGAGAACCTCCTTGCCGACTGCAGCAAACATCCGCTTTACCTGATGAAATTTCCCCTCCGTAATGGTCAGCAAAATTTCAGAGGCAGACGCAGCCTCTCCTTCCTGTGTAAAAGTATTTAAAATCACGAGCTCTGCCGGCTTTGTCAGCTTCTTTTCTCCAATATCAACTCCATTTTTAAAAAGGTTGACATCTGCATCCGTGACAATTCCACGCACCCGCGCAAAATAAGTTTTCGCCACATGTCTTGCCGGACTTAACAGCTCATGCGCCAGTGCGCCGTCATTCGTGATCAAAAGCAGTCCTTCCGTATCAATATCGAGGCGTCCGACCGGGAAAAGATCGCTTCTGATCGTATCTGTCAGATAATCCATCACCGTTTTATGGTCACGATCCTCTGTTGCAGAGACGCAGCCTGCCGGCTTATGAAAAAGGTAGTATTCAAACGCTGCATACTGCACGCGCGCGCCGCGCAGGCACACGGCGTCGCCTTCGTCAACCTTAGCTTCCGGCCGGGTAACGATCACACCATTAACGGTAATCTGCTTTGCCTTTATCAATTTTTTTACCTCACTGCGCGTACCGACGCCCGCTTCTGTGAGATATTTATCCAAACGAAGCGTCATCCTCCTGCCTCCCGTTTTCCTTTTTCTCCTAGCTTGCTCTCTGCCCGTTCCATTCAGATTTCTCATATAGATACTGTACCATCGGATAGGAATTGATGGAAAATTCGCTGCCATTCTCATCGTTTAAATAGATGCCAAGATGCAGATGCACATCAAACATTCCTGTCGTTCCCGGCGTATCGCTGTATCCGGTATCTCCCATAAAACCAAGAAACGTGCCCGCCTCCACACGCTCTCCGAGCTCAAATTCACGCGCATACTCCGCAAGATGCGCATAATAAAAATAAGCGCCTGAATCACTGCGGACGCCGATCCGGTATCCGCCGAGACGCAGCCACCCGATATTTTCAATCGTTCCGCCTGTCATGCTGTAAATGGGATAGATACCGCGCTCGTTGACAGACGCCATAATATCACATCCCTCATGCCCGCGATCCCCGCCAAACGTCCGGCTCTGCATCCAGCTGTCGGCAAAGGAAACGCCTGCGTCCGGCAGGGATGCAATCTTACCTACCGGAAATTGCTCCAGATCGTTCCATGCGGCATAGACATAACGGTAAATTTTTTCAAAATCTTCTTTTTTATATTTTTTCACAAATGCAATATCCTCACGGAGGATATTGACATCGGAAACGGCGCCGTCTGCGGCGAAATACATCGTCAGCAGCTCTGCAAGCTGCGACGTGTTTTCGGATTCCTCGAAAAAGTCATCTAAAATCTCGAAAGGAATCTGGTGATCGCGCAGATTGCGCCATGCAGTCTCGTAAGAAAAGCAATTTATCTGAAGTACCCTCTCTGCGATATGTCCAAGCAACAGAACATTGCACAGAACTGCCATACTAAACAAAAGTAAGATGCGGATGCTTCTTAAATTCATATGCCCTCTTATCTACATCTTTTTAAAAATTCTTTTAATAATATCCACACACGCTCTGTGGAAGAAATGCTCAAGCGCTCGTTTGGCGTGTGGATATCATAGTTGTCCGGTCCAAAGGACACGCAGTCTAGATCGCTGATTTTTCCGGACAAAATACCGCACTCAAGACCTGCATGAATCGCCTCAAATACAGGCTCCTTTTCAAACAGATCCCGATATACCTCACTGATCGTCTCACGGAGCTTGGAATCTGCCCGATACTCCCATGCCGGATAATCACCGTTCGCTTCCACCTCGCCGCCTAAAAACTCAACGAGATGCGCAAGCCTATCAAGCAGCTCCTCCTTACGCGTCGATACGCTGCTGCGCAGCGAAGTCGTCGTAAAAAGACCATCCTCCTTCAGCGTTAAAATTCCCATATTTAAGGAGGTCTCCACAAGTCCCGGCATCACACGGCTCATGTGCTGTACGCCGTCCGGCACCTGTCTTAAATAAAAGAGTACCTTTGACATCGAGGAGAAGGACAAGATCTGTGCCTCCTGTTCGCCTAAGTCTGCCGACGTAATATGGATATTCGCATCGGAAGCCGCATATTCCTTTTTGAGGATTGCTGTTAATTCTTCCAGATAAGAAAGAAGCTCTGCTTTTTTTGCAGGAGGGATCAAAAGCTTGGCTTTATGCTCACGCGGGATCGCATTGTCCTTTAAGCCGCCCTTCATTGATACGATTCCAAGCTCCATCTGGTCAGAAAGATACTTCAGCACTCTGCCCATCACAAGATTGGCATTGGCATGCTCCTTGTCGATTTCAGCGCCGGAATGACCTCCCGAAAGCCCCGTGACCGTCACCTCCATCAAAAGACCGCTCTGTGTCATGCATGTGACGGGAATCGATGCCTCCACCGTCATACCTCCGGCACAGCTTGTCAGAAAATGTCCCTCAACGTCCGAGTCGATGTTTAACATGCGCCGTCCCTTTAACATAGACAGGTCGATCGCCTCAGCGCCGAGCATACCAATCTCCTCGTCAACCGTGACAATGACCTCCAGACGCGGATGCAAAATTTCATCGGACTCCAGCAGCGCAAGCGCGTATGCCACTGCAATGCCGTCATCACCGCCCAGCGTTGTTCCTTTTGCCCGGACAAAATCGCCGTCCACATAAAGGCGCAGACCGTCTTTTTCAAAATCAATGTCACAGCCGCTCTCCTTCTCACACACCATATCCATGTGTCCCTGAAGGATCACAGGCTCTGCATTCTCATAGCCTGCCGAGGCTTCCTTGATGATCACGATATTATTCGTCTCATCCTGATAGTAAACAAGGCCGTGCGCTTTTGCAAAGTCCGCGAGATAATCGCTGATCTGCTTTGTATTTCTGGAACCGTGCGGAATCGCACTGATTTCCTCAAAATAATCAAACACCCGCTGTGACGCTAGCTTTCTCTCTTTTAACTCTGTCAATTGACTCATATCCTACCTCCTGTTTTTCATATATTGTAGTATGAAAAAGAAATTAATATTCTTAGCATTCTTAATATTTTTAGGTTACCTGTTTATTTTCCCAAGGGACGCCGTCGCTGCTGCATCAGGCGGACTGGTGCTCTGGTATCAAAAGCTTCTGCCGACCCTGCTCCCCTTTTCGATCATTTCCAATCTTCTGATCGCATCGGGGTATGTGCAGTACCTGATCCGGCCGCTTGCACCGATTCTCTGCCGCATTTATCCTGTCAGCGAAAACGGAGCGTTCGTGCTGCTGTCAGGATTTTTGTTCGGCTTTCCGATGGGCAGCAAAAACTGTGCCGAGCTGCTGAGGACAGGACAATTAGAACAAAAAGAAGCCGATATTCTCTTTGTGATCACCAATAATATGAGTCCTGTTTTTATCAGCAGCTTTGTCTTAACACAGCAGCTTGGACTGTCCGGCTATACGCTCATCAGCTGTCTGATCCTCTATCTGCCGCCACTCCTCTACGGGCGGCTTGCACTTGCGGGGAAAAGAAGCGGTAAGCCGCTTCCTGTAAAAAGACCGGCATCCAGATCTCAAATGAATTTCAAAATCATAGACGCCGGTATTATGAACGGTTTTGAAACCTTGACCAGACTTGGCGGTTACATTATGCTGTTTTCCATGCTCAGCTCTCTCGTACAGAAATTGCCGCTCCCGGCTTCGGGAACGCTTCTTCTGACCGGACTTACAGAAGTTACCAACGGTATCTGTCTGCTGCCGGGAACTATTGAAAATCCTGCCGTCTCCTATGTGCTCGCCATAGCATTTACCGCCTTTGGCGGACTTTCCGGTATTGCACAGACAAGTGCAATGATCCAGGATACAAATCTCCCGCTTGGATCCTATTGCCGTTTAAAAATCCAGCTGATGCTCTGCTCCGGCGCACTCGCATGGCTTGTGACACGCTGGCTGCCGTTTCCGTAAGGCTAGGAGCCCAGCATATCCGAAGTGATCTCTACCTTCGGAAGCTCCTCCGTCTTTGACGACGCACCCTCGGAGGGCTCGTCCGCTGTCGGATTGAGCTCTGCACGGTTGGCGGTTACAATATCCAAAAATCCTTTCAGTGAGCTGACATAGGAATCATGACGCGCCTTTGCAGTCTCCATCGAATGGGAAATCGTATTTTCCAGATTGCGCAGAATATCATCCGTATACTGCATCGCACCCATCCGGATATTGTTGGCGTCATTTGTTGCGTTGTCCAGAATTTCCTGCGCCTGCTTTGTCGCGATCATAACAACTTCATTTGCCTGTGCATAGGCTTGCTGCATGATCTGATGCTCGCTCACAAGTTCGTCCGTCTTGACCTGCGCCTTTGCAATGATGGCATCCGCCTTCGCCTGCGCATCCGCAAGAATCGCCTCTTTATTGCTGATGATCTTCTGGTAGCGCTTGATCTCCTCTGGCGTCTTGACGCGAAGCTCATTGAGCAGTTCCTCCATTTCTTCACGATTGACGATGATCTTGGAGGAGGAAAAGGTCTGCGGCTTGCAATTATCAATATATTCTTCTATCTCCTCAATGATCTGTTCGATTCTGCTTGCCATAAAACTCTCCTTTATTTCTGATACTTATCGTAAATCCTATCCATAAACTGAGACGGAACAAACTTTGAAATATCGCCGCCGTAGGAGGCAAACTCCTTTACGATCGTGGAGCTAAGATAAGAGTATTGCAGGCTTGTCGTCAGAAAAATTGTCTCAACATTTGGATTCTCCACATGATTGGTCTGTGCGATCTGAAGCTCATACTCAAAATCTGTCACCGCACGGAGACCACGCACAATGATCGTCGCACCGATCTCATCCATATAATCGACTAACAGTCCGTCAAAGGATGCAACCGTAACATTTGGCATGTCTCCTGTCATCTCTTTTATCATACTAACACGTTCCTCAAGAGAAAACAACGAATTTTTTGCACTGTTATTGAGTACGCCGACAACAAGTTCATCCACGATCGCAGAGGAACGTCTAATAATATCAACGTGTCCGAGTGTGAGCGGATCAAAGCTTCCGGGGTAAATCGCTTTCTTCATAGGGTACCTCCTGCGTCCGGCTTAACGCCGTCTGATAAACGCATGTGTATTTGTCTTATAGTTCTTTTGCTTAAAAAGCGTCAGTCCATATTGTTCCAGATAATCAAATTCCGTGTCAAGCGAAGCCTCCACAATGATCTGCGCATCCTCCTTTAATAAGGAAGAACGGGACAGATAACAAAGAGCCTCCTGCTCCAGCTTTTTGCCATAAGGCGGGTCCATGAAAATGAGATCAAACTGATAGCTTCCTTCCATTGCGCGAAGCGCGCCAAGTACATCTGCAGCATAGACCCTGCTCTGCCGATCAAATTTTGTAAAGCGGATATTTTCTTCGATACAGGAGGCCTGTTTTTTCCCGCTGTCCACAAAAACAGCATATTGCGCGCCACGGCTTAACGCCTCAAGACCAATCTGCCCGCTTCCGGCGAACAGATCAAGGAAATAGCTTCCCGGCACATCATTTTGCAGTATGTTAAATAAGGTTTCCTTGATACGGTCTGTCGTAGGTCTCGTCTCAAGCCCCTCCACCGATTTTAACGGAAGACTCCGCGCAGTTCCCGCTATGATTCGCATAAGCACTCTCCTTCTTCCAGTATACGTTTGAGCAGACACAATGCCGCCTCCGCTGCAGCCTTACGCACCTGCATACGGCTTCCGTCAAATAAATGGCGCTCGGTCACGACCTTTCCCCGAAAAAAACAGCCGATATAGACAAGTCCCACCGGACACTCCTTCGTGCCGCCATCCGGTCCTGCAACACCCGTTACGGAAACGGCAGCCGCGCAGCCCGCCGTGCGGGCTGCCGCCTGCGCCATATCGGCGGCAGTCTCGGCGCTCACCACGCCAAAACGTGCGATCGTCTCAGCCGAAACACCGATCATCGCAACCTTTGCCGCATCGGAATAGGTGACATATCCCTGCTCAAAAAATGACGAAATTCCCGGTACGTTGATCAGTGTGGAAGCGATCATTCCGCCGGTTGCCGATTCTGCCGTCGTCATCTTACAGTTATTTTTTTTTAATAATTTGTAGATCGAAAGCTCCAACGGTTCTCTCTGCATTATTTTTGATCCTTTAATACATCCTTATTTTTCATTACATAATCAACAAGTGATACTACCGTTAGGATCAGAGCGATATAAGTCAGCGCTGTCCCCAACATCTGGAATGCGGGATGCGGGAAATTTAAGATCAGCACGATGACCATAAGCATCTGAAATACGGTTTTGAACTTTCCCCAGTAGTTTGCCGCAATTACCACGCCATTGTCGGAAGCAATCAGCCGAAAGCCGCTGATGATAAACTCTCTGGAAATAATGACGATTACGATCCATGACGCCAACTGTCCTGTCTCGACCAGACAGATCATCGCGGCGCATACCAAAAGCTTATCCGCCAGCGGGTCCATAAATTTGCCGAAATTCGTCACAAGGTGATATTTCCTTGCAATTTTTCCATCCAGCATATCTGTGAGGCTTGCCACAACAAAAATGACAGCCGCAATATAGTTGCCGTATCCCGGAAAATAGGGAGAGAGCATAAAAAATACGAAAAACGGTATCATGATCACACGCAGGATCGTAAGCTTATTTGGCAGATTCATACTCATAGTTATTCTCCATTCTTTTACACCAGTTCCCCGATGAGATCATATTCATGCGCTCCGGTCACGCGCACCCTTGCAATATCTCCGGTGACGAGCGCCTCATCCGTATGGATGAAAATATAGCCGTCTATGTCGGGCGCATCACGATACGTCCGCCCGATATAGGCATTTTCGTCCGCGACGCTGCCCTCAATAAACACAAAGAGCTCCTGTCCCTTTAGCTGCTCATTTTTATCGAAAATGATTTCCTCCTGAAGCTCCATGACGTCCGCCTGCCATTCCTTTTTCTGCGCCTCGTCAATCTGATCCGGAAATTCTGCCGCAGGCGTTCCCTCCTCCGGAGAATAAGTAAACGCGCCAAGACGGTCAAACTCCATGTCATTGATAAACTGCATCAGCTCCTCGTGCATCTTCTGCGTCTCACCCGGAAAACCGCAGATCAGCGTTGTACGAAGCGTAATATCAGGAATTCTGGTCCTTAAATTCTTGATAATGCGCACAAGGTCGTCATGATTGGTCCGCCTTCCCATACGCTTTAGCATCGTATCGTTCGCATGCTGGATCGGAAGATCCAGGTAATGGCAGACTTTTTCGTTTCGTATCATCGCATCGATCAGACCCTCATAAATCTCCTCAGGATAACAGTACATGATACGGATCCAGAAAAGCCCCGGAATCTGATTCAACTCATCCAACAGACGGTGCAGAGATTTCTCCCCGTAGAGGTCGATCCCATAAAACGTTGTCTCCTGCGCCACTAAAATAAGCTCCTTTGCGCCTGCCTCCACAAGCTCCCTTGCCTGCGCGAGAAGGTCCTCCATCGGAACACTGCGGTAATTGCCGCGGATATAAGGAATGATACAGTAAGTACAGCGCTTGTTGCAGCCCTCTGCGATCTTTAGATACGCAAAATGACCGCCGGTTGTGACGGTTCGCTTCGTGCGAAGGCTCGGAAGTCCCTCCAGCGTTTTATAATTTTGATAAAAATCTCCGTCGATCGCCCGGTGTACTGCATTTACAATATCTTCATAGGAATTTGTTCCAAGGATCGCATCCACCTCGGGAATCTCTTTTTTGATCTCCTCCTGATAACGCTGCGCGAGGCAGCCGGTGACGATCAGCGCCTTTAGTCTGCCGTCCTTTTTATGCTCTGCCATCTCTAAAATCGTATTGATGCTCTCCTCCTTCGCATCGTTGATAAAGCAGCAGCTGTTGATGATGATGACGTCCGCTTCATATTCATCGTCTGTCAGCACAGCGCCATCGTCACGCAGCATTCCGAGCATAAATTCTGTATCTACAAGATTCTTGTCACAACCAAGTGAAATAAATAATAGCTTCATCGTTCTTCTTTTCCTTCCAGTATTACGAAAACATAAGAGCCGTTCACAAAGTGTAACGGCTCGTTATTTTGCCGTCCTTTGCGGCAGCTTATTCTTCTGTCTCAAAATTTTCCGGAAGAATCTTTACCTTTCCCTCATAGACCTCCTCCACGGCAACGGAAAGAGGCTTGTTGCAGACGACCTTGTCTGCCATTGGAAGAGCTCCTGAAATGATCTGGCGCGCCCGCTTCGCAGTCGCGATGACAAGAGAATAACGGCTGTTTACAACAGGCTCCTCGCCGATTTCCACATCATTGTTGACAACCTTCATTAATTCTACATAAGATGGATGGATCATAATTTTCTCCTTTTCTGCACAATTTAGCGCTTATTGGCGCCCAAACTCCTTTAATTCCTCTCTCATACGGCTGATCGCCTCCAAATTTCTGGCTGCGCGGTAATGCTCATTTTGAATGATCGAATGCACATTTTGCACGCATTCCTCCAGCACGTCGTTGATCACAAGATAATCGTATGCCTCCATGCCGTCCGCCTCGTCTATGGCTCTGGCAAGCCGGGATTCAATCACGTCCATCGTCTCGGTTCCGCGTCCGATCAGACGGTTCTTAAGCTCCCCCGCACTTGGCGGTGTTACAAACAAAAGCAATGTATCAGGAAAACGTTTCTTCACCTTTAGCGCTCCCTGAATCTCGATTTCTAAAATAACATCCTTGCCCAAGGCAAGCTGTTCTTCCACATAAGAACGCGGCGTTCCATAATAATTGCCGACATACTGCGCATATTCGATCAGTGCATCCTCCGCGATCATCTGCTCGAAGGCATCCCTGCTCTTAAAAAAGTATTCAATACCGTCCGTCTCGCCGTCCCTTGGCGATCTTGTCGTCGCGGAAATGGAAAGCGCATACTGCCCGCTGTGCCGCTGCATCAGCTCCCGCATGATCGTTCCCTTGCCCGCGCCGGAAAAACCGGACACCACTACTAAAATTCCCTTATTCCTTTGCATCGTCAAAAACCTCTGGCGCATTGCCGTTAAATCTGCCCGAAAGCGTCTCCGGCTGTAATGCGGATAATATGATCGTATGATTCTCTGTAAAGATCACGCTTTTCGTCCGCCGTCCCTGCGTCGCGTCAATCAGTATCTCCTGCTCCTTGCCTCTTTGGATCAGGCGCTTGGCAGGCGCGGAATCTGACGAGATAATGCTTACGATCTTGTCTGTATTTACCATATTTCCAAAACCGATATTGATCAATCTTGCCATCGCATACACCTACTCGATATTCTGGATCTGCTCGCGCACCTTTTCAATGTCGGTTTTCAGTGAAATACCGACATCAGATGTCTTAATATCCGTTGTCTTGGAAAGAATGGTATTTGCCTCGCGGTTGAGCTCCTGTGCGATAAAATCAAGCTTCCTGCCGATACAGCCGCCGGCGTCTAAGGCGTCCTTCATGCTCTGGATATGACTTCTTAAGCGGACCGTCTCCTCGTCGACACATACCTTATCCGCAAAAATTGTGATCTCCGCGGCTATTCTGGCATCATCTATCTGCCGGTCACCCAAAAGCTCCGCCACCTTTTCATTTAAGCGTTCTTTATATTCGGCTAATATCTGCGGAGAACGTTCCTCAATATAAGCGACATGGGAAAGCATCGCGTCCAGCTTCCCGCTAATATCTGCGGAAAGACGATCCCCTTCTGCAATACGGCTTTCTATTAACTGTGTAACCGCGCCCCGGATCGCCTGCTCAAGCAGCTCCCAAAGCTCCTCCTCATTATCCGTCTGTTCCTCCAGCGTAAAGACCTCCGGAAATCTTGCAAGCGTGCTTACGCGTATATCATTCTCAATGTGGAGCTTCTGCTCCATCTGCTGAAAGCATGCAAGGTACTGACCGGCGATCGCCTCGTTATACCGCAAAAGCAGGTCTCCCTGCGCTTCATTCGCATAGGTGATAAAAACATCCGTCTTACCACGCTCTAAATACTCCTTAAGCACGCTTCGGATCGAACTCTCAAAGCAGTTTAGCTTTTTGGGGAGCTTTAGATTGATATCCAGATAGCGGTGATTCACCGATTTTATCTCGACGAGAAGCTTGCGGTGCCCGGCTGTCACCTCGCAGCACCCGAATCCGGTCATACTTTTGATCATGAATGTTCTCCTAATATGCATGACATAACAGCGCCCTCTTGTTTGAACACAAACGCGCGGACACTAATTTGATTTATTATAGAACGATTTTAACGGGAAGTCAAGATTTTCATAAGGAAGGAGCTCTGCAAGAAACTGTTTTTCGGCAAGCGCCGCCTCAATTTCATCTAAAATTTCTTCGCTCTCCGCAGAGATTTCATGAAAATGATAGCCGCAGGTAAGCGCAGAGAGCGGCGTTGACCGCCCTTCGGCCAAGGTTTGTACAAAACGGCTGATGTCTCTGCGGTTTTTGATGGATAACGGCGCCTTTACCTTTCCGTAAAGCTTATGATTGACCATGACATTTAAAACGCTACCGCCAAGATCGATAATCGTTGTAAGCTCCTCCGTGATCTGCTCGGCAGTATGGCACAGCTTGAGCAACCGGGATTTCTGCTCCGGTCGGTCTAACAGGTAGCCTCTCGCCGTTGCCGCAATGGGGTGTCCTTCTGTGCGCAAAAGTGCGATGTCCTGCACTACAACCTGTCTGCTGACGCCCGTTTTTTTGCCGAGATATCCGCCGGAGAGCGGCAGCTCGCTCTCTTGCAGTAAGCAGAGAAGCAAATTTCTTCTGTCTGTACCGTTCATTGGTCCATCCATGCTCATACGATCGGTTCCTTTCTAATGCACTCTAAGATGCTTTAAGCTCAGATCAAGAATCGGTGCGGAATGTGTCAGCGCGCCGCTGGAAACGTAATCCACACCAAGCGCGGTAATCGTCTTTATATTTTCTTTTGTGATATTGCCGGAGCACTCTGTCTTGACGCGCCCGTCAATGATACGGATCGCCTCCGCCATTTCCTTGGGCGTCATATTGTCAAGCATGATAATGTCTGCACCTGCGTCGACAGCGTCTCTTACCATGTCAAGATTCTCGGTCTCCACCTCGATCTTGCGGACAAACGGCGCATATGCCCTGGCGGCTGCAACCGCCTCTTTCACACCGCCCGCCACGTCGATATGGTTATCCTTTAACAGAACGCCGTCCGACAGATTATATCTGTGATTGCAGCCGCCGCCGATGCGCACGGCATATTTCTCAAAAATCCGCATTCCTGGCGTCGTCTTTCTGGTGTCAAGGAGCGTTGTTTTTGTTCCCTCCAAAAGCTGCGCCACGCTGTGCGTATAAGTCGCGATGCCGGAAAGACGCTGCAGATAATTTAACGCTGTCCGCTCTCCCGATAAGAGCACGCGAACGTCCCCTGTAATCACGGCAAGAAGCTGTCCCTTTGTTACCGCGTCTCCGTCCTGTGTCCGAAATTCCACCTCTGTTTTAGGATCGAGCATTGTAAACACGCGCGCAAAAATCTGCAGTCCCGCAATGATCCCGTCCTGCTTGCAGATCAGCTGCACGTCCCCCTTTTTGTATTCCGGCATCACAGCGTTTGTCGTCACATCCTCGCTGCTGATGTCCTCCTCTAGGGCAAGCCTGATATATTTGTCAGCTGCCAGCTGCATAGTGATCGGATTCATGTTCCGCTTTCCTCCTTACTCTGTTCTATGTGCGCCGCCGCGCGTTTTGCAAATACCAGACTCTCCAAAAGACTATTGCTCGCCAGGCGGTTCTTCCCGTGTACGCCGTTGCAGCTTGTCTCACCCACTGCATACAGATGCGGCATCGTCGTCATGGAATGACTGTCGACATAGACGCCTCCCATAAAATAATGCTGCGCCGGAACGATTGGAACCGGCTCTTTCAAAAGGTCGTAGCCTTCGTCGAGACATTTCTGATAGATATTGGGAAAATGCTTCAAAATCACCTTTCTTGGAACCTTTTCAAAGGAAAGATATTCGTATTTTACCTGTTCCTTTTTCATCTCCTCATAAATTGCCTGTGTCACCACATCACGCGGCAAAAGCTCGTTGACGAACCGTTCCCCCTTGTGATTGAGAAGGATCGCGCCCTCGCCTCTTGCCGATTCCGAGATCAAAAAGCTGCGTCCCGGTTTCCCGCTATAAAGACAGGTCGGATGAATCTGCACATAATCCATATGCTCCAGCCGGACGCCATGTTTTTTTGCAATGCGGCAGGCGTCGCCCGTCAACGATGAAAAATTTGTAGAGTGATCATAAAGACCGCCGATGCCTCCGGTCGCCATAACAACATCGCCCGCCTGGACCAAAAACCGCTCTCCCTCTTTTGTTTCTGCAAGAATCCCAAAGCACGCGCCGTCTCTTGCGAGAATGTCCGTCATTGCCGTGTACTCCATGATCGCGACGTTTGGCAGACGTTTAACCTGTGCAAGCAGCTTTGTTGTGATTTCTTTTCCCGTAATATCCTTATGATAACAAATGCGCGCTCTCGAATGTGCGCCCTCGCGCGTGTAAGCAAGCGAGCCGTCCTCGTTCTTGGCGAAACGCACGCCAAGCGCCAGCAGTTCCTCAATTACGGTGCGGCTTCCGCGCAGCATAATATCGACGCTCTCTCTCCGGTTCTCATAGTGCCCCGCGCGCATTGTGTCCTCAAAATAGCTGTCGTAGTCGGTCTCATCTGCAAGCATGCTGATCCCGCCCTGTGCAAGCATGGAATCACAGCTTTCCAAATCCTCCTTAGAAAGCATTAAAATCCGTTTATCAGCGTCTAAATGCAATGCGGTGTAAAGCCCGGCAACACCGCAGCCTGCGATAACAACGTCATACTCATAGGTTGACTGTTCCATAGTGTCCTTCTTTCATGTCTGTCCATTTCACAGTTTTCCATGAGTATAGCATATATGTATACACCTGACAAGACAGGTGTGAACTTAAGTGCTTGGAACAAAACGGCTGACAGATTTTTCAAAAAGGCGATAAAAAATCTGCCCATACAGACTTCCGCAGATATTATGTAAAATCCGGAAAAAAATAGCGCCCGGAAGTCCGATCAGCCCCGTTGCGACAGCCATCGCGCCAAACGAATTGAAAAACGACTGCCAGCCGTATTCTGCCGATAAGCCGACGCCGATTCCGCCGATGATTCCCGCGTAGGACAAGAATGACGGGGGAAGCAGCAGATACAGCAGTAAAAATACAATGCCGCCAAACAGATTTCCCGGTATCCTTCCGTTTACCCGCGCCTTCGCATCCTGATGAAACGGCAGCATCACGGACATCGCCGCGATCCCCGCCCACATGGAACGCGGAAAATGAAAAAGCTCCATCAGACACATCAGGGACGAGACGCCAAGCGCCAGCGCGATCTGCCATTTTGTGCGGGAGGACGCCAGATCAAATTCAAAAAACACGTGCTTTAGTTCTCTCTTATAGACACGTCCGCGGTGTCCCCGGTAAAACACAAGCATCGTAAGCGCCGCGCCGAGCGCCAGTCCAACGACTCTCAGGGAAAAATCCCTCCCCGATACGTCATAGCCATAGAGCAGCAGATAGCCGAGTACGACCGTCGACTGATTTGACATGATAAAATTATGGCAGCTGAACAGAGCAAGCAGAAATATACATGCGATATTGACAAGCATTCCTCCCACCGGACCAAGTGCATTGGCAAGTCTCGGACCGCCGGTCAATAGTGCAAAAATAATGACGATGACAAAGAGCGAATGCTTCATACAGATGCCGAAATCCGCATTTTTAAACACCATGAGAAACAGCAGCACGACAACCCCCACGATGCTGTTTTCTCCGCCGAGCAGCGCACTCGAGCCCATGACAAAGCCCATGCAAAACAGCATCGTAATGGCAATCTTAAACAGATAGATCCCAATATGCCGCAGCTTTTCCCGCTTGTCTGCGGCATTTCTTATGACCGCCTTCGAGCCCGCCTGATTTAACTGTAATTCCTGATAAAATGTCATAATAATCTCCATTCCAGCTTCAAACTTTACAATTTGCAGTGAGGGATTATACCATCGGCAGACCCGTTTGTCAATTTCAAAAAAATTATTTTTCCGGCTGCTCCACTGCAGCTATCACCGGCTCAAAAACACCGTCCTTTGACTTTCTCGTGAGCAGGAATAAGGTTCCCGCGACAAGCACAACCGTGACCGCAAGACCGCCCTCCATACCGAACGCGCCGCCGTGTATCAGTTCCCTGCCTTCCGTCGTCACACTCTCAAGCACTGTGCAGGAGGTCTCGATGCCGCTCACCCTGATCCCATAGAAATTTCCCTGCACAAAATTCCAGATGGAGTGAAGCGCCCCGATGCCCCAGATATTTCCGCGCTTGATAAAATAAATCGATGCAAAAACGCCAAACAGTGTCAGATTGAGAAAAGCAAGCACGCTGATCCCGCTGTTTGCCAGATGCAATGCGGCAAAGAAAAGTGCATTTAAAATGACTGCGACCCACATCGGATAACGTCTGCCGATCGATACGAACAGGCAGCTGCGCAGCAGCACCTCCTCCCCCATTCCCTGGATCATAAACCCAAGCCCGAACAGCAGAAAGATTCCCGGCGTAAATGACGCCGACAAACCGGTCAGCTTCAGCGAGCCCGTCACAATGCAGAGTAAAACTGCCGCCGAAAAAATGGCAAAGCCCACGACAAGTCCGACGCCGTATTCTTTCAGAAAATCCTTTTTCACGAAACCGAGCGTCTCCATCCGGCGCTTCTGGAGCAGCTTGCAAAACAGCATCGTGATCAGGATCATAAATATACTGGAAAAGAGCATACTGATGATAACCGGATCGCTGCTCGTAATCCGCGTGGCCTCCTCCATCAACAGATCATAGTCTCCCGATGCGACGGCATCCAGATAGCCCTGGTCGGTGGACATCAGAAAAATCTGCACCGGCACAACTGCAAAGGACTGTGCAAATGAGATGACAAAAAACAGCACAGTAAAGATCAAAAGCTCCACAAACCAGTTTCTGCCTTTTTTCGCCGCCCGCGCCTCCAGCACGGCTCGCGGGGTTTCCAGCTTTAAATTCAATTTCATGTTCATGACTTCTACCTCCTGCTACTAAGTTACCATAGCAGTGTGGGCTCAGTCAAACAGCTTCTGGGTTTTCTCCATAAATTCCTCATTCTGCGCAAAAAGGCCGGAAACAATCCCGGATGCGATCCCTTTTTGATAACCCGGCTTCTGGAGCTGCAATAAAAATTCTTCTCTTGCCTGTTTCATGATTTCCATTACAGTTTCCTGATAGCTTTTATCAAAATAATTGTAATCCTCCTTCATTGCAGGCTGTGAATCATTTTCACTCAAATGCGGCGTCCCGATCCGGTTAAAGTACCATGCTGTGTCCGGATCTGCAAACGCTTGATTCGTCTGCTGGCAGGTAATATAGCCCTCCAGATTTTTCAGGCACAGCTGAAACGCCTGATCCAAACCTGCCAGATCCTCCTCCAGTGTGATGGAACGCTCTCCTGTGAGGTCATAAGAAACGTTACGATTCCCGTTCTCATGTTCTTCCAAAATCTTATTATAAATCGACTCGTAGGCATCCATCACGGATTTCATGACATCTTTTACGTCATACTCCCGATTTTCCAGCTCCTGACCGAGTATTTCCCGCATCGCTGTATAGTGCTCCCATTCCACCTCATTCGTATCCTGTATCTCTACGTTCTGAAATTTCTCCTCAGTTTCAGGCGTCAGCTCCCTGACTTTCTCCCGCAGTGCGCGCAGTCCCTCCTCTGATATGGATACCTCATCAACCGGCATGCTCACGGAATGCTGCTGTACTTCCGCCATACGCCGAGATACCAGCGTCTGATCTGCCTTATCCAGTATGTGTACATTACTATATGGTGTCTGTTGAATTTTCATATTTGAAAGTCCCCTTTCTGATTCCTCTCATTTTTTATGACTTGTATAAAGAATTTATTTATGAAACTCCATATATTTCGCTATGTCGTGAATATCCATTTTTACTTCCGGCATATTCTGTTCGTTTAACCACGCTTTATATTCCTTCCACTTTTCACTTCGTTCTGCAAGCATTTTTTCATATTCTTTTTCGATCGCTGTTTTTTATCCTCATTTTCCTTTCTGGCGGCGATCTGTGAATCTCCCCTCATCTTTTCCAAAAATTCAGGAACAATTCTTACCTCTGTTCTTCTTTTGAGCGGTCTCGGAAACTCTATGAATCCCATAGTTCCG
>URJS01000044.1 GCA_900548205.1 uncultured Roseburia sp.
TCAGTTGGTAGAGCACCTGACTCTTAATCAGGGTGTCCAGGGTTCGAACCCCTGATCGCGCACTTAATCATCAATATGCTATAAAGTACCGATTTTACAGAAATGCTGTGGGGTTGGTGCTTTTTTTATTTATAAAAAGAATCCCACAAAATAATCGTCTTATGCAATGCAAAAAAGAATTCTGCAAAACAACCATTCTATGCAGTGTCTAAAGCGGATGATGCGAACTATTGTTTTGCAGAAAATCTAGTGTACTGTCTCACTAAGTAGTACCCGGCTATCTTGAAGCAATCAGCTTGCAGATCGGATTTCCGAGAGAGGAAAACTTTTCCTCATACTCCGTCATAATATTTCCCTCATTTAATATCGGATCATGGTGCAGGTCTCTTGTACAGGCATCCAGATGCCAGCCCGCTTCCGGCACCTCCTCCAGAGAGAAGGAAAAAAGTGTCTGATTGTCTGTCTTAAATTCCAGATGCCCGTTTTTTGCCAGCACGAGGTCATAGAGCGCAAAAAATTGATGTGATGTCAGACGCCGCTTGGCATGGCGGTCTTTGGGCCATGGATCGGAAAAATTAAGATAGATGCGTGCAATCTCCTCCGAACCAAATACTTCCGAAAGATCCGCTGCATCCATACAGATAAATTTCAGGTTGGGAAGCGGCGTTTGCTCCATTTTCTGCAACGCGCGCAGCAGTACGCTGGAGTAACGTTCAATGCCAATATAATTAATTTCGGGATGCAGGGCGGCAAGCTCCATGATAAAGCGCCCTTTTCCCATGCCGATTTCGATATGGAGCGGTTGCTGGGAAGGGAATACCTCCTGCCAGTGTCCTTTATGGCTTTCCGGTTCTTTGATGCAGTCGGCGCTTTTGGCGATTGCGTCATCAGCACCGGGAATATTTCTTAATCTCATCTGAAATGTCACCTTTCTTTTTTATTGACACAAGAGCAGCCCGCGAAGCGTGCTGCTCGTCGTTTGCCTTGACAATACATCAAGATTCTACAACAAATCTTAAGAGAAAAAAAGATATTTTTTAAGAGAAAAAGCTATTGCATGTATTTTTTTCAACGATTATACTGATAATAGTTGTGTGAAAAAATGGTATTTGATAAGAGTCCGAATAGGAGTTATAAGACGCATGTTATTATATAGAAGAAACAGGAACAAAATGATTTGTATGCTGCTTAGCGTGATTTGCCTGATTACGATGTTTCCTACAGAAACAAGGGCTGCCGAGTACTGGCCGGAGGCTCCGGTGGTAGAGTCCCCGTCTGCTATTTTAATGGAGATGAATACCGGGGCGGTGCTCTATGAAAAGAACTGCGATGAGAAGAATTATCCGGCGAGTATCACAAAGATCCTGACGACGCTGATCGCGCTGGAAAATTCAGATTTAAACGAGGTTGTCACGTTTTCGGACGCGGCGATCGACAACACGGAAGGCTCTGGCATTGCGAGAGATTATGGAGAGCAGATGACAATGGAGCAATGTCTGTATGCGGTGATGCTTGCCTCTGCCAATGAATGTGCATATGCGGTGGCGGAGCATGTCGGCGGTACGGTTGAGAACTTTGTCAACATGATGAACGAAAGGGCTGCACAGCTGGGCTGTACCACGACGCATTTTTCCAATCCGCACGGACTATTTTCTGAGGATCATTACACCAGTGCACGGGATATGGCTCTGATTGCAAAGGCGGCATATGAGAATGAGACGTTCCGTATTATCATCGGAACGGCGCGCTATACGATCCTGCCGACAAATAAGCATGAGGAGGAGACAGCGCTGCAGAATCATAATGAGATGCTCTATCCGTGGCAGCATCTGGAATATCGTTATGAGTATTGTACCGGAGGGAAAACGGGGTATACAGATGTTGCGCGCAGTACGCTTGTTACTTTTGCGGAGAAGGATGGAATGAAGCTGGTGTGCGTTGTCATGCGGACAGAGTCGCCGAGCCAGTGGACGGACAGTATCAATCTGTTTAATTTTGCATTTGATAATTTTCAGTTATGGAATGTTGCTGATAACGAGACGAAGTACGATACCTCGGAGGCAGTCGAGGTTGGGGCGCTGAATCAGAATAAAGCATTTGTGGATATTGACAGAAATGCATGTATCGTTCTGCCAAAGACAATGGCGTTTGCCGATGCCGCTTCAGAAATTGCCTATGAACAGACCGATGGAAATATTGTCGGGAAAATTACGTATACCTATGCGGGAAATGTGGTTGGAAGGGCAGATATTGTGAGGACGGGTGTTGAGGTACAGGGCTTTGTATTTGATAATGGAAAAAAGGAGGGATCGAAAGAAAATCCGTCCACAATTCAGATCAATCCGCTCAAAATCATGCTTGTCGTTGCCGGCGCCGCGCTGCTTGTGCTGCTTCTCTTTTTTGTGAAGCGATTTGCGGATAATTATTATATCATCCGTCATAATATGGAGGTTCGGAAATATCGGCGCGAACAGTTTGCTCATGTGAAGAAGCAGAGGAGACGGCACAGAAGGAGAAGATAGGTGAAAGCTTTTACAGATAAAATAAGAAATCGGGCTTGACGGAGCAAGGTGCGTCTGTTAAAATTCTGATGTGGTTGAGTCTTTATGGAAATATCGGGTATATTTGATAAAGACAGACATATAATAAATCATGCAGATTTTATCAGGCGACTTAGCCAAGTGGTAAGGCATGGGACTGCAACTCCCTGATCATCGGTTCAAATCCGTTAGTCGCCTTCCTTGAAACCTCAAAAACAGATGTTTTTGAGGTTTTTTACTTTATAGGAAACTTTGTTCCCTATAAAGTAAAACCCTCCGGGGGATCGCACTGCGGCGGAATGGAACTGTGTCGCAACATCAGGTAAGACAGAAAGCAGGTAAGGATATTTATGTGCGGAAGATATTATGTGAACGATGAAACGGCCAGAGAAATAGAAGCCGTTATCCGTCAGGTGGATCAAAGGCTTAGCAATAAAATATTTGGAGGCAGCTCCTTTTTGGAAAGGGAGATACATCCAACGGATATTGCGCCAGTGATCGTCCCAAACGGGCAGAAGCTTTCCTGCAAAACACAGCGCTGGGGTTTTTCCGGCTTTTCGGATAAACAGGTGATATTTAATGCGAGAAGTGAATCTGTTTTGGAAAAAAGAATGTTTCGCGAAAGCGCCCTGCATCGTAGGATTGTAGTTCCTGCAGCGTGGTTTTATGAGTGGAATCAAAGAAAAGAGAAATATATTTTTTCTCCAAAGGGTGAGCGAGTGCTATTTATGGCAGGAATTTATAATTATGATCAAGGTGAAGAAAGATTCGTAATCCTGACAACTGCGGCGAATGGATCGATGAAACCGGTTCATGATAGAATGCCGCTTATTTTGGAAAAAGAAGAAATTCTGCCATGGATGTTTCATGAGAAAAAGGCAGAGCAAATGCTGCACAAAACACCGTGCCTGCTTGAGAGAAGCACAGACTTTGAACAAATGACTTTGTTTTAAATTTTAAAAGGGATAAACTTCCTATTGAATATAGAGCGTATATTTCATATTGATGTAAATTCAGCCTTCCGATCATGGGAGGCTGTTTATCGTCTTGCGTACAATGGTGGAAGGCTGAATATGAGAGAGGCTGCATCGGCGGTAGGAGGAGATAGAGATGACTGTTTTACGATTTTGGGATTTTTTTGGTATTAGAGGTTTTATGGATAAAATAGAATTGCCAGTTTGTATTTATTTCAAAACATGAAATAAAATATCATATATATAATGGATTATTGAAGTTTTGTTTCATATATTATACAATAATATCAAAAAAAAGAAGTAAAATTTGTGCGAGTTGATGATTGCTATTATTTTTGTAGAATTTGCTTTTGTGCTTGATGAGCAGATGTTTTTGAGAAATGAGGGAGCATGGAGAGTGTACTTGTAAAATGCAGAGAATATATGAAGTGCGCCAGTGATACAGAGAAGGGAATTATCAAGTTTATTCTGGAAAATGCGGAGCTGGCGATCCAGATGAATATCCATGAGCTCGCGGAAACAGTGTTTGTATCTGCGGCGACAGTGACAAGGCTCTGCAAAAAAATGGGATTTCATAATTATAAAGAGTATCAAAGAGGTCTTGCCTGTGAATTGGCGCTAAAAAGCGAGGTGCGCAGCTGGGAGGATTTTGAGATAACAAGAGAGGATGATCTTGATACGCTTGTGAACAAGAGCTTTGAGAGGAGCATCGCTTCGATGGAGGATACCAAGGCTCTGATCAATGTAAAGATACTTGAGCAGTGCGTGGATCTTTTAGAACAGGCGGAGAGTATTACATTTTTTGGTGTGGGAGCTTCACTTCTTGTAGCGAAGGATGCTTACCTAAAGTTTATCAGGATCAAAAAGAATTGTCAGGTGTACGAGGATCAGGATATACAGAGGGTACTTGCAACAAATATGAGGCAAAAGGAGCTTGCTGTTTTGATTAGCTATTCCGGAAAGACTGAAATAATCGTGGATATTGCGAAAATGCTTCGGGATAATTCAGTACCTGTGATCGCAATCACCGGCTTTGCTGAATCACCGCTCACCAGACTTGCGGATCATACGCTCTATGTCAGCGCGACAGAATATCAGTTTAAGTCAGGAAAGCTCGCTTCAAGAATTTCACAGCTTGCGATTGTCGATGTACTGTATCTGGCATATATCCAGAGGAAATATGAGGAGATTGCCGATGCACTGCAAAATACATACCGTACTATGGAGAAAGGGGAAGGTGAAACATGGGAGACATAAATCTGACGGTACTTACAACAGAAAAGAGAAATCCGCAAACAATGAATCTGGATGAGATGAAGCCGGAGGAAATTATCACAATCATGAACCGGGAGGACAGAAAAGCTGTAGACGCAGTGGAGAATGTTTTGTCACAGGTCGAAAAAGTAATTTCCTGTACAGTTGCAAGTTTAAAAAGAGGAGGACGAATTATATATATCGGAGCCGGGACAAGCGGCAGACTGGGAGTTTTGGATGCTGTAGAATGCCCGCCAACATTTGGCGTGTCGGATCAGGTGGTGGTAGGTGTGATCGCAGGCGGACCAGGAGCCTTTTTAAAGGCTGTGGAGGGTGCTGAGGATGACAGAGAGGCAGGAGCTGTTGATTTACAAAATTTAAAGCTTGATGACCGGGATACAGTGATCGGTCTGACTGCCAGCGGGAGAACCCCCTATGTGATAGGAGCGCTCACATATGCAGAAACTATGAATTGCAAGACGGCGTCAATCTCATGTAATTTGAATGCAGAGGTTTCAAAATTTGCAGAGATCGCCATCGAGGTTGAGACAGGACCTGAGATACTGTCGGGTTCGACAAGACTGAAAGCAGGAACGGCAGAAAAATTGATCCTCAATATGATCTCTACTGTCAGCATGATCGAAACCGGAAAGGTATACAAGAATCTTATGGTGGATGTCCAGCAAACGAATGAGAAGCTGATGGTAAGGGCGGAGAATATTGTGATGCAAGCAGTGGATTGTCAGCGGGAGGAGGCTAAGAGTGCATTGGCAGAATCGGGAGGGGAAGCTAAGACAGCGATTCTAAAATTACTGCTTGGGGTAGATGTTGAGGCCGCCAGAGAGATGTTAGAGCAGTCCGGCGGAAAAATAAGGTCTGCCGTGCAGATGAGCAGGCAGAACAGGCATATGCTATAATGCAGGATGGGGGTCATTCTGTCAATATAGAAACGCGGCGCAGGAGCCGTGAAAAGAACAAAAGGACTGTGAAGAAAGCATTTGCTTTTGAGGAACAGAGAAGGGAGAACATATGAAAAGAAGATGTTTGGCAGCAACTATGTGTATAACGATGATTGCAGGGCTTTTTGCCGGATGCAGCGGACAGGAGGAGCAGGCAGCAAATACGGAGCAGCAGGCGACAGCTGATATTGAGGAGGGTGGAGAAATTACTGTTTGGATTCCTCCATATGCGGCTTCCGATGCAGAGCAGACGGATCAAGAGTTTTGGGATGCGCAGTTTGATGCTTTCGAGGAAGAAAATAACTGTACGGTTCGTGTGGAGATTATTCCATGGGAGGGTTATATCCAGAAAATCACAACGGGAATCACCTCGGGCGACGGACCGGATGTGATTTATATTGATACGCCGTATGACCTTGCTGCTTCCGGTGCACTTGAGCCATTAGAGTCCTATTTTACGGAGGAGGAGCTGGAACAGTATATTTACTGGGATCTTGGCAAGATTGGAGATACGCAGTATGTTGCGCCGATGCTTGTAGGAAATGCAGCAATTCTTTATTGTAATATGGATATGTTAAACGCTGCTGGTGTCGAGGCAGTTCCTCAGACGTGGGAGGAATTTATGGATGCTTGTATTAAAATTAAGGATAACGGTCAGCAGCCGTTTCTTCAGGCGTGGGGAGGAATGGGAAAAAGTATGATCATGAACGGTTTTCTTCCGTTTTACTGGCAGTCTGGCGCGGAGTTTTTAGACAGTGAAGGTAACCCTGATATCAATAATGAGCAGGGGCTTAAGACGATTGAGTTTTTGTACAGTTTTATGGAAAACGGTATTTTTGACGAGACCATCACGGCGGAGGATGATGTGAAGACAAAGTTCCGTGAGGGAAAGGTAGCGATGTATATCGGCGATACCGGAAGTTCAGACAAAAATACAGAGGCTGGAATTAACTGGGATTTTACTGCGGGTCTGACAGGAACAGATGGAAGGCAGGCAACATGGATTGCTGCGGATTCCCTTGCGATCGCGTCCAACAGTGAGAACAAGGAGTTAGCTGCAAAGGCTATGAAATATATGCTGAGTGCGCCGGTCATGGATGCTTTCCACGAGAGTATGTATGCGATGAACCCGATTACCACAGATGCAAAATACTATGGGGACGAGAAGTTTGAGACCATGTATATGGAGAATCCGGAGATTTTCCACAACTGGCCGGCATTTGCGGGTTCCGATGCGTTTTATGACAATCTTTCAAAAAATATACAGGCGATGTATATGGGAGATCTGACGCCACAGGAAGTACTTGATGAAACAATGCAGCAGTATGACTCTCAGGGGTTCTAAGCACAGGATATGGTGATGAAAGCAAAGAAATAGCAGAGTGTAGGGAAGGGGGCTGCTTCAACGGCATAAAGCAAGGAGGAGCAGTCCACTTTTAAATTGGGGAAAGATGTATCTTTCTACCCACGCCGGGAGGTAAGTGATGAGGGGCAAAAAGAGAACAAAAAGGGACAGGCGTCAGACAATTTATGGCATGATATATATTTTGCCGTCATTTTTGGTTATCATGACATTTTGTGTTGTGACGATTTTTATGACTGTTTTTTATAGCTTTACAGAATATAATATGATTGCTCCGCCGCAGTTTGTCGGATTTAAAAATTATGAAATGGTGATTGAGAGTAAGACTTTTTATGCAGCGTTGACGAATACAGCAAAGTATGTTTTAGTAACGGCTCCGGCGCAGGTAATTCTTTCTCTTGGGATCGCTGCATTTCTCGCCGAACGGCTGCGCAACACTTATGGCAGCTTCCTGAGGAGTGCAATGTTTATCCCGCAGATTGTTTCTGCGATTGCTGCATCGGCTGTCTGGAAGGTGCTGTTTAAAACAGATGGTGTACTCAATCAGATGATCGCAGCGCTGGGAGGCGAGAGGGTCAACTGGCTTGGGGATAAGGATCTTGCGTTTCTGTGCGTCGCGATTGTAGCTATATGGAAAAGTGTTGGATATTTCCTTGTGATTTATTATGCGGGAATCATGGGAGTCTCGAAGGAGCTTTATGATGCAGCAGTCGTGGACGGGGCGTCAACATTGAAAAGATTCTGGTATATCACGATTCCGAGTGTAAAGCCGATCACCTACACCGTTGTTACGCTGAGTGTGATCTGGTCCTTCCAGACCTTTGATATTATTTATCAGATGACCTCAGGCGGACCGGGAACATCTACCATGACGCTTGCTTACATTATTTATCAACAGGCTTTTGCGAACCACAAGATGGGACTTGCAAGTGCGCTGGCAGTCATATTGCTTCTGTTTGTCTTGGCAATCCATGCCATTCAGGACTTGTTCTTTAAGGAGAAGGAGGGGAAGAAAAGCAGATGAAGGGAAAAAAGAAACTGACTGTTCCCACTGTGGTAGGAACGGTACTTGTGACAATATTTGCAGCGCTTTGTGTCCTCCCGCTGATTTATATGTTCCTGTTGTCCTTAACGCAGGCAGATACACCATATTTCCACATGAAGGATATTAGCTTTGACTTTGTCAACTATAAAAATGTATTATTTCGGAATGATTACAGCAGAGCACTGTTAAACAGTGTAATTGTGGTTGTTTTTTCCTGTCTCTGGACAATTCTTGTATCAGCTATGGCGGCATACGGAATTGAAAAGAAGCCGGTTCCGGGCAAGGAGATTTTGTACAAAATTTATATTGCTACAATGATGGTTCCCGGACAGGTGACATTGATCCCTCTTTTTTTGATCGTCAAAAAGCTTGGCTGGCTGAATAGCTATCAGGCTCTCATTATTCCGATGGCAGGGGCATTCGGTGTGATGATGATGCGTTCTTTTATGAAAAGCGTGCCGGATGCATTGATTGAGGCAGCACAGATAGATGGAAGCTCGGAATTTTATATTTTTGTAAGAATTATACTTCCTCTGGTCAAGCCTGCGACAGTGTCATTGACCATATTTACATTCGTATCAGCATGGAATGCTTTTCTGTGGCCTCTGGTCAGTACAACACGGAACAGCATGTACACGCTGATCGTAGCGATGTCTCTGCTCGATACTACACTTGAGACAAACTATGGTCTTATTATGGCAGGTGCTACAATTACGTTTGTAATTCCGTTTGTGTTATATTGTTTTCTGCAAAAACAGTTTGTGGAGGGGATCGCACTCGGCGGTGTGAAGGGTTAGCAGAGAGTCTGAGTGATGACAAGACAATTTCTTTAAGTATGAAAGGTAGAAGATCGTGGAGACTATGAGGATAAAACAGCAGGGTTTTGTATGGAAGTCACTGGAGGAGATGACCTTGGAGGAGAAGCTGGGCCAGATGTTTGTGACCGGTTTTCCGGAGGGTGAGATGGACGGATCTTTCATTCGGCTTGTAAAGGATTATAAGGTCGGCAATGTCATCCTTTTTAAGGAAAATCTTGAGGACCGAAAACAGATAAAAAAACTGTGCAGTGACATTCAGAGCCTGATGGTTGATGAGACGGGCATACCTGCTTTTATCACCATTGATGAGGAAGGGGGAATTGTCTCACGACTGCCTGATTCTCTTGGGAAAATGCCATCGGCGATGGCATTGTCAGCGATCGGGAGCGAGGAAAATCTATATGAAGCGGCGCTGCTTTCCGGAAAACAGCTTGCACAGCTTGGCATCAATTTTAATTTGGCGCCGGTACTTGATATTAATAGTAATCTTGCTAATCCGGTCATTGGCATTCGAAGCTACGGGGCAGATGCGGGAACAGTGTGCAGGTATGCCTCGGAGGCGATCAAGGGGTATATGGATGCTGGGATTCTCTGCTCGGGAAAGCATTTTCCGGGTCATGGGGACACCGCCGTAGACTCACATCTTTCGCTTCCTTTTAGCGAAAAGAGCGAGGATGAGCTTAGTGAACTGGAACTTATTCCATTTCAGAGGGCTGTGGATATGGAGATTCCTGCAATTACGATCGCACATGTTGTGTACAAAAAGCTGGATTGTGTTCCCGCTACCATGTCTCGCGAAATTGTGAGTGGATTGCTGCGTGAAAAGGTGGGCTTTGGCGGTTTGATTATTTCTGACTGTATGGAAATGAATGCTATCAGCAACGAGTATGGTATTGAGAGGGGTGTGATCGAAGCTGTTGCGGCGGGGATTGAACTCATCTTTATTTCTCATAAACACGATAAGGTAAGGAGTGCAATAGAGGCATTACAGAGGGAGATTGCAGAGGGGCATATCTCCATGGAGCTGATTGACGCTGCTGTTGAAAAAATATTGTCTTTAAAGAAGAAATATCTGAGGCTGACGATTTCGGAGGATGAAACGCTTTTTGAACGTTGTGGGACATTTGCCAGAAAGGTCTTTTTAGAGGGCGTCCATGTGGGAAAACGCAGGGAGGACCGTTTTGTGCTGGGAGAGAGTCCGTGTTTCATTGCACCCTGTCAGACACAGGTATCACAGGTATCAAATGCTGTAGGCGGGCTCAGCTTTGCGGCAGAGCTGCAAAAGGAGTTTGGGGGCCGTGCAGTTGAAATATCGCTGCGGCCTACGAAGGAGGAAATTGAGTCTGCGCTTTGCGCGGCGCGCGAGGCGACGGCAGTTGTGGTCGGAACTTTGAATGCGACTGTATATCAGGAGCAATCCAAGCTGCTTCATCTGCTTGCGGACATGGAGATTCCAATGGCATGTGTGACGCTGCGCAATCCATTTGAGCTTGAAGGGCTGCGTGCAGAGGTGTTTACCGTGCCTGTGTATGAGTACTCAGCCCGTGCGCTGGAAGCAGTCAAAGAGTTTTTTGTAGCGGAGAGGTGAGCTGTGGGATACGATTATGATAAGCTTGACAGGCTGATAGAGGATTATCAGAAGGAGCATTATTTTAAACAGGCAGCTTATGCTGTATTTGATAGAGAGGGAATACTTTTTCAAAATGTCATTGGCGGGATAAATGCAGATGCGGTGTTTGATCTGGCTTCCCTCACCAAGTTGTATACAACAACTATTCTGCTGCGATTTATAGAGGAAGGGCAGATTCGTCTGGACGGACGACTTTGTGAGTATCTTAGTGTTCCGCCTCATATGGAAAAGCTGCAAAAATGTTTTGCAGAGATTACAGTACGACAGCTGTTGACGCACACGAGCGGTCTTATGGCATGGTATCCGTTTTACGCGCAAAAAGCGGAGTTTTACGAGATACTGGAAAAAATTCTGGAGTTGCCTTTGCAGCAGAACCAGATGGTATATAGTGATCTTAACTATATGCTGCTGGGGATGATTGTGGAAAAGGCTGCCGGATGCACTCTGCCAGAGGCAGTAGAGAAATATATACGCAGACCGCTGGGAATTGACAGGCTTTGTTATTGTGTCGGGAGAGATCACCCGGAGTGGTCGGCCATAATTTCCTCTTATGATAATATGCCGGAGGAGCATATGTGTGAGGAACGGGGGATTGTCTTTGATGGTTTTCGCCCGCATGGGGTTTCCATCTGCGGAGAGGCAAACGACGGAAATTGCTGGTATTATTTTGGAGGGATCAGTGGTCATGCAGGATTGTTTTCCGATCTTGCGGGCGTTTGCCGTCTTGGTATGTTCTATCTGAATACCAGAGAAAAGACGTTTGTGGAGGCGCAGCAGGAGGCGGGATATTCCAGAGGACTGGGCTTCCAGAGGGGGGAGATGTACCCGAATGGATGCGGACATACCGGATATACGGGAACAAGCCTTTATATCTCAGCAGAGCATGGGGTGGGAGCAGTGCTTTTGACCAACCGTCTGACCTGCGCGACGGAGGGGGCGCTTCCTGATCTGACAAGGCTTCGATCTGAATTTCATCGTGAGGCGCTTTTATGTGCGGGGATTTAAGAGGAGCAAAGTAAGGGGAGTGTGTTGATATGATTCGCAGGGGTAACGTTTTGGATGTGAAGTCCATGGCAAGGATTTATATGGATGATTTAAGGTCTGTTTATGCGGACATTCTGCCGGAGGAATATTTTGTAAATCTCACGGAGAAGAAAGCACAAAAGATATGGCGGGAATTTTTTGAAAAAGAGGACAGTCTTTGTCTGATTTACGAGGAGGGCGGATCTGTGCTTGGGTTTGCGGCAATCCGACCAGATGAAGAAAATGATTGTTGTTTGCAACTGTCAGCGCTTTATGTGGGTGGCTGTGCGCAGGGCAGAGGAATTGGGAGGACTCTCATTTCAGAGGCAATGAAGGAGACGATGAGGAATGGAAAACACCTGATGTCTATATCGGTGGTTCTCGAAAATGTGAGGGCAAAGAAGATTTATGAACATATGGGCGCGAAGTATGAGAAGAGCTTTGTCTACTATTTTGATCGTTATCCCATCGAGTGCGGCAGATATATTTGGACGCTGTCGTTTTAGTGTGTGCCGGCATATTATAGCCGGACACACTTTCCGTCGTAAGCAACCATCCAGCCATGCAAAGCAGCGAGATCTTCAAGCTGTTCCTGCGTCAGGGCGTAGTGGTGTGAAAAATGTGTAAGAATAAACTGGGTCGCAGATGTTGTGCAGCCCAGTTTTTTTAGGCGCTCGACAAACTGTAAATTGTTTGGGATTCCCATGTGCCCACGCGCGGCAGCCGTTGTACAGGAGGTACAATCCATACTCACAAGGTCATAGTGGAATTTCCCCAGATATTCCCAGGTCTTGCTGCACAGCTGTATGCCGGTGTCATTCCCATAAAGAACGGTTTTGCCGTTTTGCTCAATGACATATAAATAACAAAGTTCTGCCGGATCATGGTCGGCGAGAACAGGGGTGATTTTGTAGTCGCCTACTGATACAGTGACAAACGGTTCCAAAAGATGCGGACAAAGATATTGCTTCGCATGATAGTAGGAAGGTGCAGCATCAAGGTAGTGGAGAAAGCGGTTGTACACGGTTTCATTTCCATAAATATTGAGTGTCTCATGGACGGTACCGGAGAAGCAGTCGGTGTGTGTCAAAAGGTCTTCCGGATAGAAATGATCCTCATGGGAATGGGTGATAAGGACATGTCTGACAGCAGACAGATCCAAGGAAACGTCACGCAGAAAATGCAGATAAGTGTCCGGTGGAAAGTCAACCAGCAGATCATGATTGATCAGTACCTGCGAACGTGTCCGAAACCATTCGCTCCGATTGGAACGGCGCAGACTTTCACAGAAATTGCATTTGCAAAACAATGCGGGGCAGCCCTCCGCTGCGGCGGTACCAAGATATTTTATTTGCATAGCGCTCTCCTTGTTATATGATAGATTTTTAAAACTATTTGTTTCTTTATTATAACATATCAGACAGATTTGTTGGTTTCCAAAAGAGACAGATCTATGCGGAATCGGTTCAAGATATGAAATTAAATATCGCATAATTTGCGATGCGTTGAGGTTTTATTTCATAGAAGGTATAATGAAAACCAGATACAGGGACGTTTGGGCGCAGGGAGTATAAGATTGTAGGAAGGAGCGTGTTGATATCTATGAGTCTTATGGAAGTGATGCAGAAGAAGGAAAAGCTTGTAATCGGTCTGATGAGCGGTACATCTGCGGATGGCGTAGACGCAGCGTTGGTGCGGATCAGTGGCTGCGGCGAGGGGACGCGCGTAAAGCAGCTGGGGTATGTCAGCATCCCGTTTGATAATGCGGTGAGGGAACGGATTCTTAAGCTTGCCGAGGGTAATTTCGGGGGCAGTGCGGAGTTTTGCAGGATGAATCGGCTCTTGGGAGAGTTGTATCTTGACGCTTGCCTAGCGGTGTGCAGACAGGCGGGGATGAATGAAGGTGACGTAGATCTTGTCGGCTGTCATGGACAGACATTGTTTCATGAACCAACGCCTGTGAGGTATCTTGGGAGAAATATTACTTCTACGCTTCAGATTGGAGATCCGTCTGTTATTTGTGAAAGGTTAGGAGCAATCGCCGTATCCGATTTTAGGGTAAGAGATATGGCGGCAGGCGGGGGCGGCGCGCCACTTGTGCCTTATACGGAATATTTGCTGTATAAAGATGAGGAAAGGGACATCGCGCTGCAGAATATCGGAGGTATCGGAAATGTCACTTTTATCCCGAAGGATGGAACGATGGAAGACGTTGTGGCATTTGACACAGGTCCGGGAAATGTGTTGATCGATGCAGCCATGATGCGCTGCTCCGGCGGAAGCCTAAGGTATGACAAGGGAGGAGCGGTTGCAGGCGCAAACCGTGTAAGTGATGAACTACTTGCATGGCTGATGAAGGATCCTTATCTTGGGCAAAATCCACCAAAGAGTACAGGCAGAGAGCATTACAATCCGGATTTCATTGACACAATCTATGAGAGGGCGGCAGAGCTTGGAGTCACGGATGAGGAGGTTGTTGCGACAGTCACGAGATTTACTGCGAAAAGTATTACAGAAGCTATAAAAAAATTCCTTCCGCGAGTGCCTGATCGGCTGATCGTCGGGGGAGGCGGGAGCTATAATCGTACGCTGATGGAAGCGTTGTCACAATATCTCATGGGCACGGAGGTTGTTGCGAATGAGGATATTGGCTATAACAGCGATGCAAAAGAAGCGGTTGCATTTGCTGTTTTGGCAAATGAGACAGTAAGCGGCGTGTGTTCCAATGTTCCTTCCGCCACAGGGGCGGTTCATCCGGTGATACTTGGGAAGATCAGCCAGTAGGCGGCGTGAGGAAATAGGGGAAGCAGTAGAAAAGGAGAAGAAGCGGTGAAAATCACACGGTTTGAAATTAAGAGAATAGACAGTCCGTTAACGAGACCTCTTGTGATCTCGTTAGGTACGATTACGCACTCCACAAGCGTTGTACTTACCATTGAAACGGACGAGGGTATTTGCGGAGTAGGCGAAGGAGCGGCGTCTGTGTTTGTCACCGGAGAGACGATGGACGGTGTGGAGGCTGTACTCAGAAAATTTGAGCAGGCTCTGATCGGAACAAATCCGACGGACATTGAAAAGGTACACCGGATGATGGAGAAAACCTCCGCCCGCGCTTTTGTTGCCAGAACGGCGGTCGATCTGGCATGCTATGATATTTTGGGGAAGGTTTCCGGTATGCCTGTCTATACACTCTTGGGCGGATACAGCAACAGGATTGAGACAGATATTACGATCGGTATCGGGGATCCGCAGCAGATGGCTAACATGGCGGCGCTTCATGTAAAAAACGGATTTCGGATCATAAAGACAAAGGTTGGAACAGGGGAGAGAGAGGACATTGAGAGAATCCGCAGAATCCGTGAGGCGGTTGGAGCAGACATCAGCATCAGGCTGGATGCCAATCAGGCATGGACACCGAAAGAGGCTCTGCGTATGATCGAACGGTTGGGAGAGTATGGGATTGAGCTTGTGGAGCAGCCCGTGCCGTATTATGACATGGATGGTCTTGCCTATGTGACGCGGCACAGCAGGATTCCGATCATGTCTGATGAGAGTGCATTTGATTCCAAGGATGTGTTTCATTTGGTGCAGAGGCATGCAGTTGATTATGTGAATATTAAACTGATGAAATGCGGAGGAATCTGGGAGGCGCTCAAGATTAATAGTATCTGCGAGGCTGCAGGCGTGGAATGTATTCTGGGCTGCATGGCAGAGGAGACAAATATTGGTATTACTGCAGCTGCCAGTCTTGGAGCAGCAGTAAAAAATATCACAAAGGCAGATCTTGATTGTCAGTACTCGCTTGCAGCTTTTCCTGTTTCCGGCGGGATGCAGTGCGGCAATGGTGGGGAGCTGACCCTTCCTGGGAAGCCGGGATTCGGTTTTGCCTGATCGTTGTTAATTACAGAAAGGATTTTTACTATGCTCTGGGACACACATATGCACAGCGAGTACTCTGGCGACAGTGAAGCCTCGCAGGAATCTATGATACAGTCTGCCGTTCAGAAAAATCTGAATGGCATCTGTTTTACTGACCATCTTGATTTGGACTTTCCAGGTGACAGCAATGTATTTCTTTTGGATTTGCCGAGTTATACGGCCTCCGTACAAATCCTGCAGGAAAAATATCGGCACACATTTCCCGTCCTGCTCGGCATTGAATTGGGGTTACAGCCGCACCTTGCCAAGAAGCATACAGACCTTCTTGACAGGTATCCCTTTGATTTTGTGATCGGTTCTTCCCATTTGGTCCACGGGGGAGATCCTTACTATCCTGATTTTTATATAGGACGTGATGAGGATGACTGTTATCTGGAATATTTTAACTCCATACTTGAGAATATTCAGTCATTTGATGGTTTTGATGTCTACGGTCATATTGACTATATTGTCCGGTATGGTCCGACTAGAAATAAAAATTACTCTTATAAAAAGTTCCGGGATGTTATCGATGAAATTTTAAAGCTTCTTATTTTGAAGGGAAAGGGAATTGAGATCAATGCCGGAGGGTTTAAGTATGGGCTTGGGCATCCAAATCCAACTGAGGAAATTATAATCCGCTACCGTGAACTTGGCGGTGAGATTATCACGATTGGATCAGACGCCCATTCACCGGAATATGTTGCGTTTGATTTTGAAAAAGTAGCTTCTATATTAAAAATGGCCGGATTTCGATATTTCACCGTGTTCAAACAGCGAAAACCGACTTTTATTGCGCTGAAATAGTAAAGTTTTGATTTTTTGTCTAAGCGTCGCCTTTCTTACACATATTCCTTGTCACGATATAAGTCCGTAATGAGCAGAGGGTTATCTTTACGTATTCTATCTGCCAATTCTTCGCCTCTTGATGGATTGGCCCAAAGCCAGTCAAGTTCCTTTTGTGTGAGGGCTACCATCTGTAAGAAGTCCAGATGTCCGTTTGGCGTATCGATGCCAGAAAGCTGTGGATCAGGAACAAACAAAACGCCAACCAGCCTGGTATCTGTATCAAGACGGATGGGTGAATTGGTCGGAATAAAATGATAGGCCTCGAACCATTTTCCGCTTTCAAATACATATCTGCCCAGATTCTGCATGAGATTCATTGCCCAGTGAGGCTCATTTTTTGCAGGACTGCCATCGGGATTCTCTGCATCAGCATCCTCCTTAAAAGGAAGTACACGCATAGTGAACTCAAAGCCCCACTTGCTGAAATCACCATCTGCACTGCTTGGATGATAATAGAGCTCGCTCATACCGAAGCTGATGATATGACGATGAAACGTTTGGCTTGGATTATCAAAGACACTGAATCCATCCAGTGGGTCGCCACCTCCGAGCATATAGGGGATCAGAGTGGCATAGTGGCGTTCCATTGTATCAGGGTAAAGCTTTTCGAGGGATGCATAAATTGCGTCCCAACCGGGAGTGTCATCTGCCGAAAATTGCTTCATGTACGCCTGCATTTTAGGAGTGATGACCTCTTGTTCCTCAGAGATTTTTGCGTTGGAGAGGTCGGATGCGTTTTCGTCAGAAGATTTGGATGAAAATGTATTGGAGGGTTTATCCAAATCCTGATTTTTTTTTGAGTAATTTGTTTAAAAATCCCATATAATTTATTTCCCCCTGTGTGTCTTGCTTTTGTTGCTGTGTGTCAGATTTTTATAAAATCCTTTGAAAATGGAGACTTGACTGTTTTTTCTGCCGGCGCAAACGAGCAGATGTGGGTTCGGAATGAATCAATCGTTTCGCTTAGCGCTGTGTGTATCATAATAATCAATTTTACCATAGGTTTATCATAAAAGCTATACGCAGCCAAATCAAGACCACCGCTTGTTTTTATAGACAAAAACAAGTATGATAAAGCTAACAGGAAGGAGAGGGGGAGGGGAGGATGCTGCATGAATTTCGACTGGCGGTTTGTGATGACGAGGAATTATATATCGACCGCATCTGCCGGCATCTGGAGGTATATGAGAGGGAGTCGGGAAACCGGCTGATCGTGGAACGGTATTTCTCGGCGCAGGACTTGCTGGAGGAGTTAAAGGGCGGGGAGAAGCAATACGATATGTTGTTTCTGGACGTTGATATGCCTGAAATGAAGGGAACGGATGCGGCGCTTTTGGTGCGTGATCATGATCGGACGATTCCAATCTGCTTTATCACAAGCTATGAGGAGTATGCCCTTGCCGCGTTCTTGGCAGATGCCGTCGGATATCTGGTAAAGCCGGTAAAATATGAGGAATTGAAACGCATTGTGGATAAGTGTATCGCGCAGCTTCGTTATGAGAGAGACAGGAAGGCGGCAGAGGAGCAATATATTTGTGTGCGCAGGGGAAACGGCGAGGTGATGCTTTCTGTTTCAGAGATTCAATATATTGAGAAACAGAGGAACCGATGCGTGTTTTTTCTTAGGGATTGTGAGATTACCTGCTATGATACGCTCGCGAAGGTTTATGAAAAGCTGAATCATGAACGTTTTTATTATACACACCAGGGGTATATCGTGAATTTTTCGTACATTCGTCAGGTACAGCCGGACAGGATTTATCTGACGGGGAATCGGGAGATTCCTGTCAGCCGCAAATACTATAGGAGGTTGCAGGAGCTTCATATGGATAAGTTAAAGAGACTTTTGGCGGAAAAAAGAGCGGAATTTGAGACAGGGGAAGGACAGGGAGGAGTAGGAGAATGAGAAAGACGGCGTCCGCGTTGGGAAAATCATTTTTTTATTTTATGATCTATGTAGTCGTGTCGTTTGCGGTCAGCATTGGGGCAATGAGTATGATCATGTCACGGTTGGCGCGGGAAATGAACCAGCAGGGGCAGATGCTGGATGAGATGGCGCTGGCTATGAGGGCTGCAGAAGAAATGGATAAGCAGGCTGCTCCTGTCCTTGTGATTTCAGGAATACTTACGCTGCTTAGCTGTTGGATCATCTGCACACTGCGTGATAAAAAATTGAGCGAGGAAGTCTGTCTTAGGGGGATTGATCGAAAGGGAGTGCTGCCGTTGCTTGCACTTGGCGTGGTGCTCAATATAGCTGTTTCATTTTTCATGGAGATACTGCCGCTTCCGCAGAGCTGGACGGATTCCTACGCGGCAAGCGCAAGCGTTCTTTCCGAAGGCAGTATCGTCATGCAATGGATTTCCAGCATACTCATAGCGCCTGTGATGGAGGAAATAATATTTCGCGGATTTGTGTATACACGTGAGTAGTCTCGGAAACACAATGCATAAAGGATGAGATTTTTGCATACAGGGCG
>URJS01000045.1 GCA_900548205.1 uncultured Roseburia sp.
CAATAAATAAAAAAGAGCGGAACTATGGGATTCATAGAGTTTCCGAGACCGCTCAGACCATTTTTGAGGGACAGATCATACAGTTTACTGATTTTGACCGGAGTAAGGAGAGTCACGGTTATGTGCAGATTTTTGAGAAAAAATTTATATCGAGCATAAAGGGATGGACGGAGAAGCATAAGATTTTGACAGAAAATGAGGTGTTTAACAGCAGATTTGAGGTTTTTGCCACAGATGAGCACAATGCATTTTATATTTTGACACCAAAGCTATTGGAACTTATTATGCGATTTGAAGAAGATATTGACGGTCAGATAGCGATCACCTTTCGTGGATCATCGATGTTTGTTGCGCTCAATCGTTTGGGAAGTATGTTCGATGGAAAGCTTGATAGGAAGATCGAGGATCAAAAAGAGCTTATCCGAAAGGACGTTGAGATGCTGCGCCACGCGGGAGATATTTTGATCTTGGAGAATGCATGGCGCAGCAGATAGCCGGGGGATATTTTGTTGGACCTAAAATCATCGCACGAAACGTACGGTTTGTTGTTTTTTAATTCTAAATTGTCAAAGCACTAAACAATGTTCATTTCCTGTCCGATGTATCAGATATAGGAACGGAATCAAAAGGTTTTTCAAGGAGGAACGGACAATGGGAATGATGACGACGGAACCCGGAAACATGGGGCGTGCGGCGATGATGACAGGCACGGTCACAATAAAAAAAGCAAAAAATCCTTATGAGTCGATATTGATGCGGAAGGCAGAGCGAAAAGCGAAGAAGCCGTTAAATTATAATCACCGTGAAATATCGGCACAGCTGATGCGTGCAAAGCGTGCGCAGAATGCTGCAGGCGTTGTGACGAGTGCAAAGCGCAAGCTTGCCGCGCTGCAAAGACAAGCGGGAAGCGGTCAATACGATAAAAGAGAGATTGAATATGCGCTAGCACATGCGAGAAGAATGGTGCGCTGTGCGCAGCTAAAGGTGCGTAATCTGCGCGAGGAGGAGCAGGAGCGCAGAGCGAGAGAGCGCGAAAATGGCGTGCAGAAACAGGAACTGAAAAATGAGATCAAAAGGCGCACGGCGCAAAAGGAGAGGGAATTAAAGAGCAAGCTTACGATCGAACAGCTGCAGCGTGCGGCAGAACAAAAGAGGAAAAGGAAGGCGCTCGCACAAAAGGAGCAGATGCATCGCAGTCAGGAGCAGAGCCGGATTCAGGAAGCAGATATGAGATATATCAAAGGAATGATGGAGAGAAACGGAGAGATTGGCAGCCAAGCTTCCTGCAATGGTGCAGTATTTGATCTTAGTATGGAGGCTGCGGCAATGCAGGAGCTTGCGCTGCTTGAGCAGGCGCAGCAGATAGAGAGTGAGGCAGCGGCAGAAGCCGCGGCTGAAATGACAGCCGCAGAGCCTGTCACAGATTCCGGTATGGGGCAGAGTGAGGCAGCGTTGGGAAACTTTTCTGCAGGAGGGGCAGAGCCTGCTCCTGCTGTAAATATCTCGATCTGAAAATTGTGTCTATGCGCGCGTTTCGCTTCGTTTTTGGGCATTGAATCTGCGCAGAAGCGTCAGTACGAGAAACAGAAGCGTAACGCCGCAGAGCAGCGTTAGGATTACATTTTCCGTAATTCCGGCAACGATGTAGGAGACAAAGCAGCAGCCCGCAACTGTCAGAGCATATGGAAGCTGTGTTGTTACATGGTTCACATGATTGCACTGCGCGCCTGCGGACGCCATGATCGTTGTGTCTGAGATCGGCGAAATATGGTCGCCGCAGACAGAGCCGGCAAGGACGGCGGCAATCGAGATAACAAGCAGGTTTGCGTCGGGTGGGAATACCTCGATCACGATTGGGATCAAAATGCCGAAGGTTCCCCATGAGGTTCCGGTGGCAAAGGCAAGTCCTGTACCAATCAGGAATAATATAGCTGGAAATATTGCTCCGGCAACCGAGCTTCCGTGCAGCGCCTCATACACAAAGGCGCCTGCCTCCAGCTTTGTACTGCAAAAGCCGCCGAGCGTCCATGCGAGCACCAGAATCAGAATCGCGGAAACCATCATTTTAAAGCCCTGAGGAATGCATTCCGCAAAATCCTGAAAGGAAATCACCTTGCGCGGGAGATAGAGCAGAAATACAAATATAAGCGTAAAAAATGAGCCAAGCACCAGTCCCATAGAGGCATTGCAGTTTGCAAATGCGTTAATAAAGGTTTCACCCTCAAAAAAGCCTCCGGTATAGATCATGCAGACAATACAACTGATGATCAGAAAAAGCACGGGGAGGACAAGATCAATGACCTTTCCTTTGGGTGAGATAATATCCTGTCGGACATTTTCATATTCATTTTTGCCGCCAAACAGATCGCCGTCCTTCGCCTGCTCCTCAAATTTTTTCATCGGACCATAATCAAAGCCTGTGATACCGAGGTATACGACCATAAGGATTGTCAGCCACGCATACAGATTAAACGGGATGGTCTGCAAGAAAAGTGAGAATCCATCACCCTGTGTATAGCCTGTGACAGCAGCCGCCCAACTGGAGATTGGTGCGATGATACAGATGGGGGCAGCAGTGGAGTCAATGATATAGGCAAGCTTAGCACGGGAGATCCTCTGACGGTCCGTTACCGGGCGCATCACATTTCCTACAGTCAGACAGTTGAAATAGTCGTCTACGAAAATCATGGCTCCGAGCCCGAAGGTAGAGAGCAGAGCGCCTGATTTTGTCTTGATTTTAGAATTTGCCCATTTGCCGTAAGCGGCGGAGCCGCCAGCGCGCGTCATCAGGGCGACGATCATACCCAGAAATACAAGAAAAATTAAAATACCGATGTTCCACGGATCGCCCAATTTTTCCATCATAACGGAGAAAATCGTCCCCACGGTCTCGATGGGGCGAAAGCCGGTGTAGAGCAGAGAGCCGGTTAAGATACCGACAAATAAAGATAAATACACTTCTTTTGTCATAAGGGCGAGAGCAATCGCAATGATCGGCGGAAGCAATGCCCAGACAGTTCCTACAAAATCCATGAGTAACTCCTTTTTAAAATCATTTGTTTTTAGATACTGCCTGTGGACAATATCTGTCAGGTCGGTATCAGTATATATGATTTTTGTTAAAAAGGAAACAAAAATTTTAAAATTTTATAGAACGCTTATGAATGCAGGGAGCGTATGCCGACGGTGATAATATCGGTGGCAAGTGCAGAAACCTCTTTTGCAGGCTTTGGCTCTGGGGAAAACAGCCAGTGCTCGATCAATCCGATACAGCCGGAGGAAATAAAGCTGTAAAAATAATCAAAACGGATCAGGTCCTTTTCCGGAAGCTTGTCTGCATATAATTCCATCAGCCTCTGGCGTGAGAGCTCCTTGATCTTCCGCAGAAAAGAAAGGTCTCCGTTTTTGCCGAGCAGGGCAGTATAGAGTGTCCGATTCTCCTCCGCAAACCGGAACATGTCGGAGATCAAAAGATCGGGAGAGGCGTTTGGGGAGGTGGGGGCGTGCGCAGAAATCAGTGCTTCAAACTGAGACAGAATATCCTGCTCGATCTGTTCGACCATGTCATAAATATCTCTGTAATGCAGATAGAAGGTGCCGCGGTTAATATCAGCCGCTTCGCAGAGCTCTTTTACCGTAATGTCATTGTAGCTTTTTTCTTTCATCAAGGCGAAAAGTGCATGCATCAAAAGCTGTTTGGTGCGCCGTACGCGTCTGTCTGCGTCGGTGTTGCCGAATATTGTCGTCATGGCGGAAATCCTCTTTTCTAAAAGTTTTCTAACTAATAGACACTTTATAAAAAAATGTCGATTATTAGACAGATAAAAAACAGGTGGTGATTGAGAAATAAATTTCTTTTATTATAATAAGAACGAGAGAATAAATCAACACGATGTCAAGAAATGAAAGAGGAATGCAGATGGACACAAACGAAGAAAAGAAAAAGGGAAATTTCTGGCTTACGGTAGCCACTTTTATTGTGAATAAGCGAAAGGCGATCATGATTTTGTTTGTTTTTGCGATTATTTACAGTGTGCTTTCCGTCAATAAGGTAGAGGTGAACCAGGATATTACTTCCTATCTTTCCGAGGAGACGGAGACGCGGAAGGGATTAAATATCATGGAAGAAGAATTTGTCACCTACGGCTCGGCGCGTGTGATGGTGGCAAATATCACCTACGCGGAAGCAGAGCAGCTTGCGGATAAAATTTCGCGGATTGACGGCGTAAAGGAGGTTACGTTTGATGACACAAAGGATCATTATATCGGCAGTAATGCACTTTACGATGTGACGGTAGAAGGCGAGGATGAAGACCCGGAAAGTATTGCTGCGATCCGTGGGATCAGAGAGGAGCTGGCGGATTATGATCTTTATATTTCCACGACGATAGGGGCGGTGGCAGACAGCGCCGAGATGCTCAATCGGGAAATGGGAATCATTCTGGTTCTGGCGGTCGTTGTCATCATCGCGGTGCTGCTTGTTTCGACAAAGGCATATTTGGAAATTCCGGTGCTGCTGCTGACCTTTGGCGTCGCTGCAATTTTGAATATGGGAACGAATTACTGGTTTGGAGAGATTTCGTTTGTGACAAATTCGATAGCCGTTGTCCTGCAGCTGGCGCTGGCGATCGACTATGCCATTATTTTTTGCGATCGGTTCATGGAGGAGCATGTACTCTTGGATTCCGAGGAGGCGGTCAAGGTAGCGCTTTCAAAGGCGATACCTGAGATCAGTTCGTCTTCACTTACAACGATTGCCGGATTGATCGCGCTGATGCTGATGCAGTTTCGGCTGGGCTTTGACATGGGTATCGTTTTGGTGAAAGCGATTTTATTCAGTTTGATCTCCGTATTCTTTTTGATGCCGGGGATTCTGCTGATTTTTGCAAAGGGCATCGACCGGACGCATCATAAGTGTTATGTGCCGAACATCACGTTTGTGGGAAAGTTTGCGGCAAAAACAAAATATATCATCCCGCCGATTTTTCTTGTGATTGTGATCGCTGCTTTTTTCGGATCAAGCAACTGTCACTATGTGTTTGATGTTAATTCCGCGGAGGGCAGCAAGAAAAGTGAGTCCCGTATAGAGGTAGAAAAGGTTGAGTCGGTGTTTGGCAAGAGCAACCAGTTGGTTGTGCTTGTACCATCCGGAGATTATGAGAAGGAAAAGCGCACATTAAGTCAGCTTGAGAAGCTTCCTTTTGTTAAGTCGGCGCTTGGACTTGCGAACCAGAAAATCAGTGATGATTATGTGCTGACAGACAAGCTGACGCCGCGTCAGTTTGCAGAGCTGACAGATTTGGATGTAGAAGTCGTGCAGGTACTTTATTCGGCATACGCGTATCATGCCAAGCAATATGGTCCTGTGGTCACGGGGATTGATGAATACGGGGTTCCTCTCATTGATATGGTACTCTTTCTTTATGACCAATACCAGGAAGGCTATGTCACATTGGATGAGGATATGGATGAAATGCTGACGACGCTTTATGATACGCTTCATGACGCGCAGATCCAGCTTCAGGGAGAGAATTATACACGTTTTGTTTTGAGTATTGAAAGGCCGGTAGAAGGGCAGGAAACCTATGATGCGATGGAGGAGATCCGCGGCATTGCGGAGCAATCGTACGGGAAAGGGAATGTACTGCTGGCGGGAAATTCTACCAGTGCGCATGACCTTGAGACGTCCTTTGCAACAGACAACCTGATCATCAGTGTGGTGACGGCGTTGTTTGTCATGATTATCTTATTCTTTACGTTTCAGTCTGCCGGACTTCCGGTGCTTCTGGTGCTCACGATTCAGGGAAGCATCTGGATCAACTTTACGATTCCTGCAATGCAGGGGCAGGCAGTTTACTTTATTGCATATCTGATCGTATCGGCGATCCAGATGGGGGCAACGATTGATTACGCAATTGTCATCACCAGCCGTTATACGCAGCTTAAGCGTGAGATGCCGATTGAAAAAGCGATCGTTGAAACGCTGAATCAGGCGTTTCCGACAATCTTTACCTCTGGCTCGATCATGACCTGCGCAGGATTTTTAATTGGAAATATTTCAACGGATGTCACGGTTTCTTCGATGGGAACGGTACTCGGACGAGGTACACTGACCTCTATTATACTTGTGTTGTTCGTACTGCCGCAGATTCTTCTCGCAGGAGACTGGATCATTGAAAAGACGGCGCTTACCATGAACATTTCAAGGACGCAGAGGGAAGTAGCAGGGCGTGTGCGCATCAATGGTCATGTGCGCGGTTATGTACAGGGAGAAATTGATGCGGATGTGCAGGGCGCATTTCAGGGACAGATGAAGGTATCTGTAGATACGGTGCTTCCGGGACGTCAGGGCCAGATCACGGAAGAAGATGGAGGTACACAGGAATGAGAGCAAATAAGAGGATGATGCGCAGAATTTTTGTAATATGTATTTGCACAGTGCTTATCACGCCTTCCTTTGCACAGCTGTGCTATGGAGCACAGCCTTCCAGAGAGCAGGCGCATACCGAGGCGGAAGGAGAGGAAACCGGCGGGGAAACCACAGCAGACGTAGTGATCCGGGATACGAAAGATTTTGTCTCATTTATGGAAAATTGTAAATATGACAGCTGGAGTATTGGAAAAACAGTCAGTCTTGCCGAGGACTTGGATCTGATCGGTGTAAATTTTTCGGGTGTGGCGTCATTTAACGGTATATTTGAGGGAAATGGTCATACGATCCGCAATGTGAAGCTGGAGGAAAAAGGCTCTGATTTTGGATTTTTCCGTTATATCGGAGAGAGCGGCGTTGTGCAGAATCTTCATATTGAGGGAACGATCGCGCCGCTTGGCAGTCAGGAAAATATCGGCGGACTTGTGGGCGTTAACTACGGAACGATCACAAATTGTTCCTTTAGCGGCGCTGTTTCGGGGATTAACAGTGTTGGAGGAATTGCCGGACGAAACAGAGAGACAGGAACGATTTTATCCAGCAGCAGCAATGCGGTGATTCTTGCAACTAACAATACCGGAGGAATCGCGGGGATCAATGACGGAAAGCTTGCGGACTGCAAGAGTACAAGCAGTGTCAATATCGAGGAGCTGGATCCGACGCTGGATCTGGCAGGAATGGATGTAAGCGCATTTAATTTTACAAGACATGTCGTCAACCGCAATGATATGGGAGGGATCGCAGGGCATTCCGGCGGATTGATCACGGGCTGTGTCAATGAGGGAGTGATCGGTTATAAGCATACCGGATATAATGTCGGAGGAATTGTCGGAAGCCAGAACGGTGTTCTGCTCGACAGTACAAATTATGGAGAGGTCTATGGGAGAAAGGATGTCGGAGGGATTGCAGGACAGGCGGAGCCTTATGTGGAATCTGAGTATTTGGAGGATAAGCTTCAGCAGACGAAAAATGACATTAACCGACTGAATCGGACCTTAAATAATATTTCTTCAGCCATGAGCCAGACCTCGTCCGAGGTGAGGAGATTTACCGAGGATCTGCATGCACAGTATCAGGGCGCTGTAAATAATATTTCCGGTAATCTTCAATCAATCGCAGGAGCCATAGACAGCAGCAATGCACAGGCGCAGGGCTATGTGGATAATATTAAAAACGCATGGAGTAATATGGAGGGACTAAAGGAAAACGGTGGAGAGCTTACCGAGGAGCAGGTTCAGCAGCTGCAGGATAATCTCAATACGATCAAGGATAATCTTGGAAATCTGCAGAGCGGACACGATCATACGGATATTTCTGCTTCGGAGCTGACCAATCAGCTTTCCAGCCAGCTAAGCAATAACAGCAGAACGGAGGACTTAAAAAATCTTGCGGTAACGGTCGATAATGGAGTACAATCGATCACACAGAATATGCAAAGTGCCGTCAACCAGATGAATCAGCTTGCTGCCTCTGCGAGCAGGGATATAGAAGCGATGACATCGAAGGAGAAGGTGGTTACGGATATTTCATCAGTCCAGACAGCAGAGGAAATGGACGGTGTGATCTCAGGCTGTAAGAATTATGGAAAGATTTATGGAGACTTAAATGTCGGCGGTATCGCAGGAACTATGAATATTGAATACCGCGCAGACCCGGAATTTGATCTGGACTTTTCCGGTACTTTAAATATTACATTGCGTTCTACCGTAAATGATGTTATGATTCATTGCATCAATTATGGTCCTGTCACGGCAAAAAAGAACTGTGCCGGCGGTGCAATCGGGCTTCAAGAGCTTGGATTTGTATATGACTGTGAGGGGTACGGTGAGGTTTGCTCCGAATCCGGCGGTTATCTGGGAGGCATTGCTGGAAACAGCGCTGCGTCGATAGAGAAAAGCTACAGTCTCTGCAATCTTTCCGGCAGCGACTATGTCGGAGGTATCTGCGGAAAGGGCTATACGGTAAAGGAAAGCATCAGTATCTGTGAGATTGTAAGCGATGGAGAGCGTCAGGGAAGCATTGCAGGATTTTTGGCAGACGAGGGAACAGCAGAAAATAACTGCTTTGTCAGCGGGGAACTGCATGGAATTGACAACATCAGCTATGTGGGGGCAGCAGAACCGATTTCCTATGAGAGCCTCATGGAGCGGGAGGATATTCCGGAGGGATTCCGCCGGATCACCATTACCTTTGAGAATGAGGAGGGTGAGTTACTCTCAACACTGGAAATTCCCTATGGGGGAAGTATTACGGAGGCTGATTTTCCTAAGCTGGAGGAAAAGGAAGGCTGTTACATCAGATGGCCGGGAGAAAAGCAGCTGACAAATATTTGCAGGAACCTTACGATTACACCGGAATATATCCCGTGGCAGGAAAGCGTTGCAAGTAAGGAGAAAAATGAAGACGGAAGACCTGTGATGCTTGCTGTGGCGCAATTTTATGAAAATACGAAGCTTGAACTAAGGAAAATAGAAAAGCCAGAGCTTACAGATCAGGCTGCCGAGGCTGCATACGCTTATGCATGGGAATTAACCGGAGAGAAGCAAAAAAGCTATGACACCGTAGAGGTACATCTGATCAAACCGGAGGCAGAGCAGAATTATCAGGTGCTGATCAGGCAAAATGGAGCATGGGCAGAGACATCCTTCGGGGAGGATGGAAGTTATCTGGCGGCGACAATTCCTTATGGCGCAGACGTTGCAGTTGTCTGTAAAAAAGAGGGGGCAGATTCCGTTCTTGCCGTCGTTGGGATTGCCGCGGTTGTTCTGGCGGTTGGTATACTGATTTATTACTTACGGAAGAAGCAAAAACAGAGAGTAAAAAAGAGAGAGAAGGGAGAGTCATAATGATTTTTGAGACGCATGCGCACTATGATGACAGCGCATTTGCAGATGATCGCGATGAGCTGCTGTGCAGTATGGCTGCCGGAGGGATAGGCAGGATCATCAATGTAGGGGCATCCATAGAATCAAGCAAAATGGCATTACAGCTTGCAGAGAAGTATGAATATGTTTATGCTGCAATTGGTGTGCATCCAAGTGATATTTCAGACCTGAATGATGAGACTTTTTCATGGCTGCAAAGCGAGACGGTTCATCCAAAGGTTGTTGCAGTGGGAGAGATTGGGCTTGATTATTACTGGGAGAAGAATCCTCAGATACAGGAGAGACAGCGTCAGTGGTTTCAGAGGCAGCTTGTATTGGCACAGGAATGCGGGCTGCCGGTCATTATCCATTCACGGGATGCGGCAGAGGATACGATGCGTATTCTAAAAGAGCAGAAGCCAGACAGCAGGGCGCGCGGTGTCATCCACTGCTATTCCTATTCACCGGAGATGGCGGAGGAATTTGTAAAGCTGGGCTATTATATCGGTGTAGGGGGTGTTGTCACCTTTAAAAATGCTAAGAAGCTAAAGGAGACGGTAGAAAAGCTTCCATTGGAGCGTATATTGCTGGAAACAGATTGTCCGTACATGGCGCCTGAACCGCATCGCGGAACACGCAATCAGTCTTTGTATCTGCCTTATGTTGCCGATAAAATTGCAGAGCTGAAAGGCGTGACAAGAGAAATGGTAGAGCGTGTTACATGGGAGAATGCGCTCACCCTGTTTGAGCGAAGCGCATAACCTCCGTCATATCTGACCAGAAGCGTTTTGGCATAAGCTGCATTTGAAGCTTTGGATTCTTACGCGAATCAATCGCAATATGATCAAAAAATGCAAGCCATAATCTGCGGTATTCCGTTTCATCCTCGGAATACCGTTTTATTTTATCAGGATCAAGGTCTGCGGCATCTACAATCACATATTGCTTAGATGCTTTGTGTACGGCAACTGTCCGGTGGGTTTCATCATAAATCATAAAATTCTCAGATGGAAGTCTGTCTGTAAAGTGTTCGGCAACATAGGGAAGTACATGATCCTTTGGATGGATAACGGCAAAAAGGACGCCGTTTTCCAATTCGGAAAAGCGCAGGAACTCAAGATGCCTGTGCGCCTCCCGATTTGTTGCACGGCACAGCTCAAAAATACGGTAGACACATGGCTCTCCAAGCGAAAGGAGCACCCGCTGACCGTCACCGCAGGAGAAAGCAAGCAGGATCGTTTGATAGATTGCGTCTGCTTTATCGAGCTTTTGTTCCGTATGCGCCTCGCCGGACATGGCTGCCTGATAAATTGATTCATAAAACTGCATGCCAAAACGCTCGGTGATCGTGCGGATGACTTTTTCGGTTTTTTGCGCAGACGGTGTTACTGTGATATATTCTGAAAAAAGTTCAAAATTATCAGGTTCTCCTGTCATAAGACGGATATTTCGATGACCAAGGCGGCTTGCGCAGGCATCGTAGACACCTGTCAAGATGCCTTCTAAATGATCCTCGCATATAAATACATACATGGGATTGCTCCTTTCTCAAATCGTTTTTTAAATCAGACCTCTTAGGAGCCGCAGATTGCGGTATGCTCCGAGGCAAGAATATCAGACTGGGGCAGAGCCGTATGCTCCAATATGCCGCAGTCAAAGAGTGAAAGCTGCTGATAACCGCTTTCGCGTATCTCGCGCGGAATCTGTGTGCGGTCAGACAGCAGGTTTGCGCAAATATAGTCCTCGTCCAGCTTTGTGCGGTACATCATGCGACCGGAGCAGGTGATAAAATAAAGCGCCCGCTTTAAGACAACGCCGATTTTTTTCAGATCAGAAAAATCAAGAGCGCTGCTGCGCCTTGCCTTTACAATGCGCTGTGCCGATTTATAGCCGATACCCGGCACACGGAGCAGCGTGCGGTAGGGCGCGCAGTTGATCTCCACCGGAAAATATTCCAGATGACGGAGCGCCCAGTCACATTTTGGATCGAGATAAATATTGAAATCGGGTTTTTCTTCTGACAAAAGCTCATCAACCTTAAAATCGTAGTAGCGCAGAAGCCAGTCTGCCTGATACAGCCGGTGTTCGCGCAGCAGCGGCGGACCGCCGGGCAGCACCGGAAGGTTGGAATCCTCATTCACATTGATAAAAGCAGAATAGAAAACACGCTTTAGACCAAAATTTTGATAAAGAGACTCGGTCACACGCATAATCTGATAGTCATTTTCAGGAGTTGCCCCGATGATCATCTGTGTACTCTGTCCGGCGGGAACGAACTGCGGTGCGTTGCGGTAGAGCGCGATCTCATTCTTATTTGCGGCAATGCTGCTTTGGATCAGGCGCATCGGCTTTAAAATTGCCCGTCGGGACTTGTAGGGAGCAAGCTTTTTTAGCCCATCCGCAGTGGGCAGCTCCAGATTAATGCTCATACGATCCGCAAGGAAGCCTGCCTTTTCGACCAGGGCAGGGTCAGCGCCCGGAATTGCTTTGACATGAATGTATCCGTTAAAATGATGCTCCCTGCGCAGCTTGTAAAGCGTCTGATAAATCAACTCCATCGTATAGTCGGGGCTGTTTAAGATGCCGGAGCTTAGAAAAAGTCCTTCAATATAATTCCTGCGATAAAACTCCATTGTGAGCGTGCAGACCTCGTCCGGTGTAAAGGAGGCGCGCGGAACGTCAGAATTACAGTTATTCTGGCAGTAGGCGCAGTTGAAAATACATTCGTTTGTAAAAAGAATCTTAAGCAGGGAAATACAACGTCCGTCTGCAGAAAACGAATGACAGATACCGGCGGAAATACAGTTCCCCATGTGTACGCCGTCTCCCCTGCGCCCTGCGCCGCTGGAGGTGCAGGCGACGTCATACTTTGCTGCATCCGTAAGGATCGCAAGCTTTTCCATCAGGGATAAATTCTGTGTAAGATTCATCGTTGCACCTCCTCGCTTTTTGGAAAGAACATTTGTTCTGAAAATATAATAGCACATATGTTTGTATTTGGCAAGTAAAAAATCGAATATTTGTTCGTATTTTGTGAGAGATAAAAAATCTTTGCCATGTCTGTTATTTTTGTATATAATAAAGCTGACAGGAATTTTCTTTGCGGTGTAGGGACAACGGATCATAAATAACTGACACCTTGAGTTGTCTGACGCTCCTTCTGCCGCGCGGTAGGAGTGGTTCAATCAGAAATTTCAAAGATTTTGACTGACGATTTAAAACGACAGGATAACTTTTTATATGGAGGAAGCAATGGGTATTTTTGAGGAGTTTCCTAATCGGGAAGCCTTTGAGAGCTACTGGAGAGAGCATTATGTGCCAGTCACATACGACGATGTGAGCAGCAGCTTTACGCAATTTGTCAGGGCGGCGGACGGTCATATCTATCTCTCGGATTATGAGGAAAACGGCTGTGTTTCCAAGGCGGATTTTAAGGAAAATCTTTCGCAGGAGGCACGCTTTATGTTTGAGGACGGTCTGACGGAGGCGTTTTATGAGAAAAATCCAAAGCTGTATGAGACGGCGTTTGCGCTCTATGAGGAGGAACAGCTAACCGGGGAAGGCGATGCCTCGATTGCCCGGATTTTTCATGATACCTTCCGCGCGCTGTATGAGGAGTTTTTAGACAGATTGTACGAGGAAGTGCTTGTGAAATAAGATACCCTGTGAACGGAGAATAAGATGGCGACACTTGGCATACCGCAGAATACGATTGCGGTGTTACAGAAATATAATTTTAACTTTCAAAAGAAATTCGGACAGAATTTTTTGATCGATACACATGTGCTTGAGAAGATCATCGAGTCTTCGGGCATTACAAAGGACGATTTTGTGCTGGAAATCGGACCGGGGATCGGGACGATGACACAGTACCTTTGTGAAAATGCAAGAGAGGTTGTGGCGGTGGAGATTGACAGAAATCTGATCCCGATCCTTGCCGACACGCTTGGCGCATATCACAATGTGACGGTCATTCATGAGGACGTTTTAAAGCTTGATATGAATCAGCTTGCAAATGAAAGAAACGGCGGCAGACCGATCAAGGTCGTCGCGAATCTTCCTTATTATATTACAACTCCGATCATCATGGGCCTTTTTGAAAGCCATGTACCGATTGAGAGTATTACGATCATGGTGCAGAAAGAGGTTGCCGAGCGGATGCAGGTTGGACCGGGAACAAAGGATTACGGCGCGCTTTCGCTCGCGGTGCAGTATTATGCAAAGCCGGAGATCATCGCGCATGTGCCGCCAAATTGCTTTATGCCGCGTCCAAGCGTGGGGAGTGCAGTTATCCGGCTGACAAAGCATGAAAAGACGCCGGTATTGGTGGAGGATGAAAAGCTGATGTTTCAGATCATACGGGCGTCATTTAATCAGCGCAGAAAAACGTTGGTCAATGGTCTCCATAATTTTCCGCAGCTCCAGTTTTCCAAGGAAGTCATTCAGGAGAGTATTGCGGAGCTTGGAATGCCTCTGACTGTGCGCGGGGAGACCCTGACGCTTGAGCAGTTTGCAGCATTTTCTAATATCATTGGAAGAAAGAGAGAGAAAAAATAAAAATTTGTGTGGAAGCCTGTGGGATGCAGAGCAGCTTGCGGCGCTTCGGAATGGAGGAAACGATGGATACGAATCATGATGAAAATTACAGCAATCAGGCTGGGCAGTCGGAGGGAGAGTCAAATCAGCTGCAAGGGGAGCCGGGACAGCGTCAGGTGAACCAGCCGCAGGGGGAGTCGGAACAGGCGGCGCAGGGACAGCCAAATCAACCGTGTGGACAACAGCCATACGGGCAGCAGCCATACGGACAGCCAAATCAACCATATGGACAACCGTCATACGGGCAGCAGCCGTACGGACAGCCAAATCAACCGTACGGACAGCAGCCATACGGGCAGGTGCGCGATATTTTTTGCAATATTGTATTGGTACTGCTTCCGCTGCGCTTGATCCTATCCATGATATATACAACAGTTTCCTTTTCGGGGATTGACAATAATGGTATGATGGATTTCAGTGCAAACGGCGCGGTAGGAATCTTAGTAATCTTGAGCAATCTGCTTTTTGTTGGATATATCATATTTGTGATCTTGGATATTATAGAGATCAACAAGGCAAAATATAAAATCACGGGGTTAGTTTTATTCGCAATTTTATTTAATCTCGGTTATTATATCTGGAGAGCGTATATACTCGGCAGAAAAAAGACAATACCGGTGATTTATACGGTATGTTACGTTTGTCTAAATATCGTATCGGTGGTAGTCATTACTTATAGTTTTATGGATATTTTCATCCGGATGATGAATACGATGATGTAAGAAGCATGTTATGTCTCCCTGTCTCATATAATAAATGGACAGGGAGATTTTTTATGAGGGAAAAAATACAAAGAAAAATAGATAAGCTATTGTCATTGCTGATCATCGTGTTGTTTGTACCGCTTTTTATTCTAATTGTCAGCAGACGCGTACAGCTTGAGGAGCTGCTTTACGGGACAGCGTCGGTGATGGCGGAGGAGGGAGTGTCGGAGGAGGACACAGAGCAGATTATCGGCATTGTGGCAAAGGAAATTAACACCTCGGCAAGCAGGGAAGCGATCCTTGCGCAGTGCGTGATCGCGCGGACAAACCTTTATGATGCAAGAATGCGGGGAATTGAGCAGCCGAAGGCTTTGCGTATGGAGGAAATGAAGGAGCTGTGGGGAGAGGATTTTAAAGAAAATTATGAGTATCTGGCAGAGTGCGTTCGATCTACAGGGCAGCAGGTGCTCCTTTGGGAAGGGGAATATATTTATGCCGCTTATCATGCTGTCAGTGCGGGAAGCACCCGAGCGATGAGCGAGCTTTATCCGGAGGCAGTTATGCCGTATTTGCAGGCAAAGAGCTGTGAGCAGGATGCGGTAGCGGAAAACTACCTTAGCGTTTTGTATTGGGAGCCGGAGGAATTTTTAAAAAGGTGTAAGGAGAATTTTCCGGAAAGTACGGTGTCCGCTCCCGCGGAGGTTGTCATTGAGCGAAGGGATGCCGCAGGATATGTCACGTCAATGAAGATCGGAGCCGTTTCCTGTGATGGAGAAAAATTTCGCGAGGCGATGGGGCTTCCCTCCTCATGTTTTGCGCTGGCAGAGATCGATGGAAAGGTGCGCATCGTCACAAAGGGTCTGGGTCATGGCTTTGGACTCAGCCAGAATACGGCGGAGCTTATGGCAAAAGAGGGCAAGAGCTACGAGGAGATTCTTGCTTATTTTTTTCCTGGAGCAGAGCTTTCCTTGTCGCCGGAGGAAAAATAAAAAAATTGCATAAACCATCCAAAGTGGGAAACACTATTGTTAAAAATAAACGATGGATGGTGAATGAATATGAAAAAACAAGGATTCTCCGCATTTTTGAGGCGGAAGCAATATGTCATTGCAGGAGCGATCGTAGCGGTTGCCGCGGTAGGGAGCACAATGCTCTATAGTAATGCGCAGGAAAAGGAGCGCGAGCAGATGGAGGCAGAGCTTGCGGCAGAGTTAAAGGAGGAGGAGCAGCTTGCGGCAGAGGAGGAGACGGAAAATGCACAGTCAGTCTCAACGGTGATCCCGCCAAAGCCTCCGGTACAGGAGCAGACACAGACGATGCCGCCGGAGGCAAATGTGCCGCAGACGGCGGACGCCGGAGCAGAGGCGGGCGTGGAACAAGCGCCTCAAACAGCAGCGACGCCGGAGCCTCAAAAGCCTGTGGACACGGCGCAGACAGCCGCAGAAAAAAATACGCTGCATTTCTCACCGGAGGATGGATTGCTCTGGCCGATGGAGGGCAATGTCATTCTTAATTACAGCATGGATTCAACTGTTTATTTCCCAACCTTGCAGCAGTATAAGTATAACCCGGCGGTTATTATCGAGGGTGAGGTGAATGACAAGGTATATGCTGTGGCGAAAGGGAAGGTTACGGATATCTCCAACAGTGAGGAGACCGGATGTACGATGACGGTTGATCTTGGAGATGGCTATGAGGCGATTTATGGTCAGCTCAAGGAGCCGAATTTTGAAAAAGGCGATTATGTGGAGGCAGGTCATGTGCTTGGATTTGTGGCAGAGCCGACAAAGTACTACTCTGTTGAGGGAAGCAATCTCTATTTTGCGCTCCGTAAGGATGGCGCTCCGGTAGACCCGGTGGAATTTTTTGAATAACCGGAGAAGAAACATCCGGCTTTTTGGAAACTTTTTGATATGCGGGCATAGAATATTAGCAGAAAAGAAAACCCGCAATCGAATTTTCACATTTCAACGAAGGATTGCTAAAAATGTTTTGCCAATATGAGTGAGATACCTTTCTATCGATTGCTTTTTATAGGAATGACGCCTTAACCTGTTTCAGGTTAGGGTTACATAGGCAGACGAGAGCGTGGAAAGGCAAAATTTCTTGACAAATTCCGGCAGTCATGTTATCGTGAAACGTACTGCGTGTGCTGTGACAGCGGGTCGTAGGACATAGCGCAGCAACGATAAGAAACAGAGTGTGGGGGCGCAGAGCGCTCCCTTTTTTCGGTAAGAATGAGAAAGGAAACAGAATGGAGACAGTAAGATTTGATGAATTAGATTTATATCCGCAGGTGCTTAGGGCGATTGCGGAAATGGGATTTGAGGAGGCGACGCCGATCCAGAGCCAGGCGATTCCAGTTGTTATGTCTGGCGTCGATGTGATCGGACAGGCACAGACGGGAACGGGAAAGACTGCATCGTTTGGCATTCCGGTGCTTCATAAGGTAGATCCAAACAGCCGCAAGACGCAGGTTATTATTTTATCTCCGACAAGGGAGCTTGCAATCCAGGTGGCGGACGAGGTTCGTAAGCTTGCAAAATATATGCATGGCGTTAAAATCCTTCCGGTCTATGGAGGGCAGGAGATCACACGCCAGATCAAGGCGCTAAAGGGCGGCGCGCAGATTATCATCGGTACGCCGGGGCGCGTCATGGATCATCTGCGCAGAAAGACGATACGCTGTGAGGCGGTGAATACGATTGTGCTGGATGAAGCGGATGAAATGTTAAATATGGGATTCCGTGATGATATTGAGACAATCCTGGAGTACATTCCCTCCGAGGGCAGACAGACGATACTTTTTTCCGCGACGATGCCAAGACCCATTCTTGAGATTACAAAGAAGTATCAGCATAATGCAGTGAATATCAAGGTAGTAAAAAAAGAGCTGACTGTGCCGAGCATTGAGCAGTATTATTATGATGTAAAGCGCAACGACAAGACGGAGGTGCTTGCACGTCTGCTTGACTATTACAATCCAAAGCTCTCGCTTGTATTCTGCAATACGAAGCGGATGGTAGATGAGCTGACCGAGGAGCTAAAGGGACGCGGCTACTTTGCGGAGGGGCTTCATGGGGATATGAAGCAGACGCAGCGTGACCGTGTGATGAAAGGATTCCGAAACGGCAAGACAGAGATTTTGATCGCGACGGATGTGGCGGCGCGCGGCATTGATGTGGATGATGTAGAAGCAGTTTTTAATTATGACATACCGCAGGATGACGAGTATTATGTACACAGAATCGGGCGGACCGGACGTGCGGGACGGACCGGGCGCGCGTTTACCTTTGTCAAGGGCAAGGAGGTCTATAAGCTTAAGGACATCATGCGCTACTGTAAGACGAAGATTATGGCGATGCCGATTCCGTCTACAGACGATGTGGCGCAGATCAAGGCAGAGAAGGTGCTTGATGAAATTGGACGTATTATCGACGAGGAAAATTTAAAGGATATGATCGACATGATCGAGCAGCAGGTCAACGTGTCGGATTACACGGCGATGGATATTGCGGCAGCATTCTTAAAGCAGGCATTGGGGCAGGTAAAGCTTGAGAAGGATGAGGACTTCGACTTTGACAATACGGGAGCGGAGGAAGGAATGGTCCGTCTCTTTATCAATATCGGAAAGCGCGACCGCATAAAGCCGGGAGATATTCTCGGAGCGGTCGCAGGAGAGTCCGGTATGCCGGGCAAGCTTGTCGGAGCGATTGATATGTACGACAAGTATACGTTTGTGGAAGTGCCGCGCGAATACGGCAGAGAAGTCCTTGAGGGCATGAAAAATGCGAAGATCAAGGGTCGTTCTGTGAATATGGAGCCGGCGAATCAGAAGTAAGGCTTTTTACAGCTGTTTCCCGCCGGCGCAGCACGCGCCGGATGACACAGAGAAATACAGTGCCGGAGAAAAGCGCACCGATTACAATGGAGGTCCTGCCAAGTCCGGCAAAGCCCTGACAGATCAGGAAAGGATTTAGGCCAAGCGAGAGCACGGCAAATACGGTTCCGATAAGATAGACGCGCATATAGGCCTCGGCGTAAGGAAAGATCATATCTGTCGCGCCGAATTTTATCAACAGAAAATCTTTGAAAAATAGGCAAGGACGGTAAGGAGCGACGCCATGATGAGCAGCAGCGGGAAGCTGTTGGCTAAAATGGCGGAGGCTCCTTTTTTACTTTATAGGAAAGATCGCCTGCGGTATTCTATGGAATTGAAAATAGCCCGCACAA
>URJS01000046.1 GCA_900548205.1 uncultured Roseburia sp.
TCTCATGCGAGTGCGCATCCTCACACGAAGTGTGTTTTTATGACATAGGATTGCAAAGCAATTTCCTATGTCATAAAAAAGACACACTGAGAATCCAGCTCTCAGTGTGCCTGTCTGCCCTACGCGTTATTTCAACGGATATTTTGCTGTCAGTTCACAAACGATCGCGCGCGCCTTCTCTGACGCTGCGTCTCCCTCTTTGATCATAAGGGCAACTGCCTCTGCAATACGATCCATATCTTCGGTATTCATCCCGCGCGATGTCACTGCCGGCGTTCCCAGACGCACACCGCTTGTAACAAACGGAGATTTCGGATCATTTGGAATCGTATTCTTGTTGCAGGTGATATTTACCGAATCCAAAAGCTTTTCCACTTCCTTACCCGTACGGTCAAAATTCGTCAAATCAACGAGAAGCAGATGATTGTCCGTACCGCCGGACACGATCTGAATGCCGCGCTCCATCAGCCCTTTGCACAATGCCTGCGCGTTATCAACAACCGCCTGCTGATATGCCTGAAATTCCGGCTGCAGCGCCTCCTTAAAGCAGATTGCCTTAGCCGCGATCACATGCATCAGCGGTCCGCCCTGAATCCCCGGGAAGATCGCCTTGTTGAAATTATATTTCTCCGCAGCCTCCTGATTGCATAAGATCATACCGCCGCGCGGCCCGCGCAGCGTCTTATGCGTCGTTGTCGTCACAACATCCGCATATGGAATCGGGCTTGGATGAACGCCCGCTGCCACAAGTCCTGCAATATGCGCCATATCTACCATCAAGACAGCGCCGCATGCATCGGCGATCTCACGGAACCGCTTAAAGTCGATCGTTCTTGCATAAGCAGACGCTCCTGCAATGATCATCTTCGGCTTGCACTCCAACGCCGTCTCCATAACCTTATCATAATCAATAAATCCCTCATCGTTTACCCCATACGGTACGATATGAAAATAGGTTCCCGAAAAATTCACGGGGCTTCCGTGCGTTAAATGCCCGCCGTGATCTAAATTCATACCCATTACCGTATCGCCCGGCTTTAAAATGGCGAACTGCACCGCCATATTTGCCTGTGCGCCGGAATGCGGCTGCACATTTACATAATCACAGCCAAACAGCTTCTTCGCTCTCTCGATTGCCAGCTCCTCTACAACATCCACGCATTCACAGCCGCCGTAGTAGCGTTTTTGCGGATAGCCCTCCGCATATTTATTCGTCATCACACTGCCCATCGCCGACATGACTGCCGGGCTCACCCAGTTTTCAGACGCAATTAATTCAATATGATTATTTTGTCTGTCAAATTCCGCGCAGATCGCATCTGCAACTTCCATATCCACGGAACGAATGTCTTCCATTGTATACATCGTATCGCTTCTCCCTTCCCTTATCCCTGTCTGCCTCTGCGGCAGCCCTGATTGCCGATTACCGGTTCATTATAACGGACTTTCGCGGGCAAAGCAATGACAAAAGCCCTGCCCGTCTATAGCAATTTATTATCAATCATATAAGCAGACAAAATAAAACGATTCCCACATGCAAAAGAAGGATCAACGGCATTCCCACAACGAAATACCAATGTCTCGTCTTATGACGAAATACATACATGCCCGCCCAGCTTCCAAGGCTGCCGCCGAGCAGACTGCTCAAAAAAAGCGTCCGCTCCGAAATCCGATAGGCATGGCGCACAGCCCTTTTCTTATCTGCTCCCATCAAGAAAAATGCAGCCAGATTCATGACAAGGATATAACCGATCACTATCTTCATCACGTCCTATGCCGCCTTACTCTTATTTCCAAGCCGCGTCTTCATCACATACCACAGCTGCGTTGCGATACAGATTGAAGAATATGCACCGCAGATCAAGCCTGCCATCAGCGGCAGCGCAAATTCGCGGATGCTTGCAACTCCGAACAAAAACAGCATAAATACCATGATAAAGGTCGTAATCGAGGTATTGATGCTTCGTGAGAGCGTCTGTGTCAGACTCTCATTCGCAACCTCCGCAAGCCTCTCCGGCGAAGCCGTTCCCTGAATTTTCCCAAGATTCTCACGAATACGGTCAAAAATAACGATGGTATCGTTAATGGAGTATCCGATAATTGTCAGCATACATGCGATAAATGTGTTTCCGACAGAAATACGCAGCACCGAATATACGGCAAGCACAACCAGAACATCATGCAGCAGCGCAATGATCGCACTTGCTCCAAACCGGATGTCCTTAAAGCGGAACCAGATATAGACTAACATACAAATCGTAGATACAATGACCGCAACCAGCGCATCCGAACGCATTTCTCCGCTGATCGTAGAGCTGATGCTCTGTGAGGTTATGGACTTTTCTTCCACCCCAAAGCTGTCCTTTAAGGCGGTATTTAATGCCTCGCGTTCTTCCAGAGAAAGCGTATGCGTCTTAATGGTGATCTGCGTCGTTCCCTCAACCTTGTTTGCCATGATATGATTGTCTCCGGTAATCTTTGACACTACCGGAACGATCTCGCTTTCAATCTGCTCGATCGTATAGTCCTTACCAAAATCAGCAGTTGTCGATGTACCGCCGACAAAATCAAGACCATAATTTAAAGCTCCGGTTCCCTTGATCTCATGGACGCCCATCATGACAAATCCGCTTGCGATCACAAGGATCGATACCGTAAAGAATACTGCTTTTTTACCGAGGAAATTAATTGCTTTTCGTTCCTTGGCACGTCCATAATATTTCTCATTCTTCAGTCCGAGACCATACAGTGCATATAAAATCCATCGTGTCACCACAAGCGCGGTAAACATAGAAAGCACAATACCGATCATCAAGGTGTAGGCAAAGCCCTTGACTGTGCCGGAACCAAGTCCCATCAGCACCACCGCAGCGATCAGGGTCGTGATATTTCCGTCCAAGATTGCAGACATCGCTTTCTGGAAACCGATTTTGACTGCCGAGCTGATGGTCTTTCCTGTTGCGATCTCCTCACGGATACGCGCAAAAATGATCACGTTCGCGTCAACTGCCATACCAATGCCTAAAATGATTCCGGCAATTCCCGGAAGTGTCAGCGTGATCTCAAACAAATACAGCGTCACAATGACAAGCCCCGTATAGATCAAAAGCGCCACAGACGCCGCCACGCCCGGAAGCGCATAGACAACGATCATAAACAAGATAACAAGCAAAAGACCGACCGCTGCCGCCTTTAGGCTGGATGCGATCGCCTGACTTCCCAGCTGCGCGCCCACAACGCTCGACTCCAGCTCCTCAAGCTTCAAGGACAAAGAACCGATGCGTATCTGTGTCGCCAGCGTCTCCGCCTGCTCATAGGAGGTCATGCCCGTAATCTGCGCCGAGCCTCCTGTAATCGCCTCCTGCACCATAGGATTGCTGATCTGTTCGCCGTCATAGACGATCGGAAGCCGTTTGCCGACATTTTCAGCCGTCACTTCACTAAAAAGCTTCGCGCCTTCCTCCGTCAGGCTTAACTGTACCACATACTCCTTATTTCCATAGGCGTCCTCTGTTGTCCCTGCCTTCGCGCTCGCGACCTGATCTCCCGTCATATACACCGTGCCGTCTGCAAGCTGAAACTCCAAGGATCCGGGATTGCCCAGTTCCTCCAAGATCATATTCGCATCTGATTCTCCCGGGATCTCTACCGTAATGCGGTCGTCTCCCACCTGATAGACCGATGCCTCCGTGCTGTATCCTTCCACACGCCTCTGCAGCTTGTAGATCGTATCGCTCATATCCTCCCCGCTTGGATTCTCATCTAAAACCTGGTAGGTGATCGATACTCCGCCGGAAAGATCAAGACCTAACGGTATACTCATCGTTTTCCCGATACCGGTGGAAGAAAGAATGATGGATGCCCAGTAGGCAAGTCCCGCCAGCGCCGCAAAAACTGCGAACAAAACAACTGCTGCTTTCCGTTTCTTCATATTCATAATTTCATTCTCACTTTCTAGCATTTGTATCACGCACAAATGACCGAACGCTATGCGGACGGTCATCTTGAAGCGCCATGTTCACTTACTATGCCTTAGACAGTATATCACAGCAGTATCTATAAGAAAAGTCTTTTTTTCAGCTCACCATTCCTCCTGCCATTCCCGATGCAGCGCACAGGATCAACGTTGTGACCGCCCTTGTCAGATCTACCTCAAAGCCGCCGCCTACAATTGCCGACACTGCCATCAGCACCACAAAATAGATGACTCCCGCCGATAAGCCCCACAGATATTTCTGCTCCCGCATCAGCTTTCCCATAAGAAAACCGCCCACAAGGCCGGAGATCACATAAATAACAACAATCCCGATCCTCACCGCCTGTTCCGTCAACTCCAGCTTATACAACAGCAGCGCAAGCAAAAGCAGCAGAAGCCCACTGATAATAAACATCACAAACACTGCTGCAAATAATGCGTTTGCCGGACTCCCCTTTGCATCTGCCGGTCTGCTTCTTCGTTCCATCTTCATATCCATACCTGCCCGCTAAAATATATTTTAAATATATGCGGGGGCAGTCCTCGATATGACTCTGTCCCTAAACCGCAAACACCATGCGGTAAAACGCCTCAAAAGAGCCTCCCGGCGCAAGTGCATTCTCATAAGCACGCTCTGCGATGCTTCCCTCAAAATCCTCCGCGTCACATCTTCCATACCACGGCTCAATGCATACAAACGGCGCATCCTTCCCCTCCGGAGACCAGAGAGCAAACATCGGCGCGTCAAAGCAGACCGTCACATAAGCATTTCCCTCACGATCCAACAGGGCAACCTCCCCCGTCTGCTTGTGATCTGCCATATAAGTACAGTCGTCAAAAAAGCCCGGCGTAAACAAAGCAACTCCATCCGAAAGCTTAAGAACGCGGTCCTCCAACACTGCCAGCCCCTCCTTGGAATTTCCATGATGATGCAGCTCATCTGTCAGTCCGCCGAACCGCAGACCATATCCAAGCTTATCCTTCTCACCATGAATCGGACACAAAAATCCGGGATGTGCGCCAATGGAAAAATACATGATCTTCTCATCCGTGTTCTCCACGCACCAGCTGACCTTGACCTCATTTTCCAAAAGCTCATAGCCGATGTGAAGGCAAAAGGAAAACGGATAATTCTGATACGTCTGCTCATCTGAGACAAGCGCAAACCAGATGCTGTTTTCCGCCTGCGTATCACAAGCCTCCGCCTCTCTGCCATCCACATACTCACAGGAAAACTCCATATCCCGCGCAAAGCCGTGCTGTCCCATTGCGTAGCGCTTCCCCTCGTAAATATACTCTTTATTTTTCGGCATTCCGACAAACGGAAAAAGCACCGGAGACGTCCGCTCCCAGTATCTTGAGTCCCCCTGCCACATATATTCCAGCCCATCGCTCTTACGCTTTACCGACTTCACCTCTGCACCGCGCGAATCGATCTCCACACGCAGCGTTTCATTCTCCAGGAAATATCTCATCTGTCTCTCCTCCAGTTCCATTGTTCTGCTTCCGCCCACAAAAAACTCCTGCCGCAGAAAACGTCTCTGCCCCCGGCAGGTTCTCTGTCGAAGGCTTACCTGACGCAGGCTTCATGCAGCGGCACCATATACTTACTGCGAAAATTATACCACATGTACCACCGCAAAGGAAAGCCTTCTGTTTGTTTTGATGCTACAGCACATAACGGTACATGAAAATAAAATGACAGATGCTGCCCGCCATCACGAACAAGTGAAAAATCTCATGACTCCCAAAATTTGCATGACGCTGGTCAAATACAGGCAGCTTTAGCGCATAGACGATCCCTCCCACTGTATAGACGATCCCGCCCGCAAGCAGCCACAGAAAGCCCGCCGTGGGCAAGGTACTTACCAGCTGTCCGAATACAAAAACACAAACCCAGCCCATCGCGATATAGATCACCGAAGAAAACCACTTGGGACAGTTGATCCAAAGCATCTTGATCAGCATACCGGCGGCTGCGATCCCCCAAACCGCGGCAAGCAGCGTGTAGCCGGCTGTTCCCCCGAGCACGATCATGCACACCGGCGTATACGATCCAGCGATCAGCACAAATATCATCATATGATCCAGCTTCTTAAAAATCGAAAGCATGCGCTTTGGTACGGTCACCGCATGATACAGCGTGCTCGCGCCATACAAAAGAACCATACTCCCTATAAATACCATCATTGCCCATACGGCTGTCTCACTCCCTGACAAGCCAGCCTTTGCCAAAAGGGGCATCGCCGCTGCCCCCGCAAGCAGCATTCCTATAAAATGTGTGATCGCACTTCCCGGCTCCCGAATCGTAATCTGCATCACATATCCCTCCTTCTTCAAACTCTTACTATATTTCAATATATAGTTTTCAAAACTACTTGTTGTGTTTATACTACTCTTATTCTCTGAAAATGTCAACGCAGCTATTCTTAATTTTTTCTAAACCAAATTTTTCCACTCCCCTATACCTTTTCCTGCTTATCCAAAAACGAATTGTCCATGACTTTTCCCGTGACCTCTTTTTGAAAAAACGGGTATAAAAAAAGACCGGCGACTTTTTCACATGCCAATGTGTGTCAACGGTCTGATTTTTCGCATTTAGTTGTCAGGTTTGTGCCGGTACAGAAACATTTTTACAGATGCTTTGAGCATTTCTTCCATGCAACTATCAACAAGTGGCTGATATAAGAAATCCGGATGACTTCCATTTCGGGACGCACGATTACTGCAAGGAGCTGCTTATCCTTTTGAGGCATATCTATTTCTGATTTTTCTATTTCCTTTCCCTCCATTAAACCGCAGTCAAATGTAACTAATTCATTTGCTTTGATCTTTCCCTGATTAAACTTTTGCAGATTTATATCATTGATACACCTTCCTATCAAATAAGCAACTTCCGTTTTTTGCCCCGTTTAGCTCCCGATGAACCGGAAGCTATTCACACAATTCCTTACGGAGATTTTCACAATCCTGTGCCATTTCCTGCATATCCCCAACAGGAACCATCTCATGAAGATCGTAAGTCAACGGCTCTTTTACAAAATGCGCCAGTGCCTTGTCCATCGCATTCCTTTCTTCTTCGGTAAAAGTGATGCAGACTGTATCGGTATTTTCATCATCCAACAATTCTCCGATGGACACACTGCCATTTACAGAACACTCCAGCATCAAAGCCGCCAGATCGGTTATCAGATCAATAGCATAATAAAACTCATGCTCCCCGCCTTCTGCATCAACATATCCAAGATTGGATGAGGTGCGAAAATCCCAATTTAAATTATTCAGACCCGTATCCGCAAATATCTCACTTAAAGTCAGTTCTGCTTTCTGCTTGTCAATCAAATAATCCAGTAAGGTCAGACTGTCATCTGTACCACCAATGTAATTCCCCCAATACTTTTCAATGTACATGTTTATTTCCTCCTTATCAACTCCACTTAGGAAAATTGTACCATAAAGCTATCAACAATTCTACCTCCGGTTGGATGAAATTTCCTTTGAATTCCCAATTTATCATCATTACCCCCGCCGAACCTCTCTCATAATTCTTTGGCTTTTCATTCTTTATAGCAGCAAAAAGGAAGCCGCCGCACAGACAGATTCCTCATCTGCCCGTGCAGCAGCTTCCGCTTACACATTTCCTGCCACAGGATTTTCCTATAGCTCACAATTATTTACAGTTCTCGGGAACGGGATGACGTCGCGGATATTTGACATACCGGTCAGGTACATCACGCAGCGCTCAAAGCCCAGTCCAAAGCCCGCATGTCTGGCGGAGCCGTATTTGCGCAGATCCATATAAAAGCCATAATCTTCCTCATTTAAACCAAGCTCTCTGATCCTTTCCAGAAGCTTCTCATAGTCATCCTCTCTCTGGCTTCCTCCAATAATCTCACCGATACCCGGCACGAGACAATCCACGGCAGCTACCGTCTTTCCGTCCTCGTTCAGCTTCATATAAAACGCCTTGATCTCCTTTGGATAATCCGTCACAAACACCGGACGCTTAAAGACCTCCTCGGTCAGATACCGCTCATGCTCGGTCTGCAGATCCATTCCCCACGAAACCTTATACTCAAATTTGGCGTTATTCTTCTCCAGAATTTCAATCGCCTCCGTATAGGTCACACGGGCAAACTCAGAGGTTGCCACATGATGCAGACGCTCCAGAAGTCCCTTATCAATAAAATTATTGAAAAACGCCATTTCTTCCGGCGCATGCTCTAATACATAATTGATGATGTATTTCAGCATACTCTCTGCTAGGATCATATCGTCGTTCAGATCCGCGAACGCGATTTCCGGCTCAATCATCCAAAATTCCGCCGCATGACGCGTTGTATTGGAATTTTCCGCGCGGAAGGTAGGTCCGAAGGTATAAATATTTTTAAACGCCATCGCATACGTCTCGCCGTTTAGCTGACCGCTTACCGTCAGATTTGTGGGCTTTCCAAAAAAGTCGCCGCTGTAATCCACGCTGCCGTCCGCGCTCTTTGGCACATTGGCAAGGTCCATCGTCGTTACCTGAAACATCTCTCCGGCTCCCTCGCAGTCGCTCCCCGTGATGATCGGCGTATGCACATAGACAAAATCACGCTCCTGAAAAAACTTATGGATCGCATAGGCAATCAGCGAGCGCACGCGGAACACTGCCTCAAATGTATTCGTACGCGGTCTTAAATGGGAAATCGTTCTTAAATATTCAAAGCTGTGCTTCTTCTTCTGCAGCGGATAATCCGGTGTTGACATCCCCTCGATCATGATCTGCTCCGCCTGGATCTCAAACGGCTGCTTCATCTGCGGCGTCTCCACCAGCTTTCCCGTCACAAGAATCGCCGCTCCGACATTGAGCTTTTCCACATCCTCAAAATTTTCCAACACATCGGAAAACACTACCTGCACCGGCTCAAAAAATGTACCGTCATTTACTACAATAAATCCAAAATTCTTAGAATTTCGGATGCTTCTGACCCATCCTCCAATACTCACAGTCTGATCCAGATATGTTTCCTTCTGACGAAATAAATCCCTGATATTTACCAAATCCATACGTTCCTCCATTCTGCGCTCCCCGTCCCGCTCATCACGGGAACAGCGTCTGCTTTAATTAAGATATTTTATCCAGACTGCAAGAAAAAGTCAATGCCAATCTTACGGAAGCTCTGTTTCTCCTACCGTCTCCGTACCTTCTTCGCTCTCTGCCAGTGTCGGATCGACCGTCACGCTTGTTTTTTCCAACACCTTTTCCAGCGCTAAGTCATACAGGTACAGCTCCTTAAAATACCTCGCTCCATATTCCGCGTCTCCGTAGCCGTACAGCCCATACATCGCCTCCGGCGACTGGTATCCGCCGCCAGCCGCCATATCCTTCGCATAGGCCTCAAACTCGGCGTCATCTACTGTAAGCTTCATATCCTCTGCGATCGCGTCCATCACAAGCTCCAGACGGATCGACTGCTCCATATTGTCCTTCCAGTAAGCCTCCATTTCCTCGACGGTCTTTCCCTCATAGGTGCTGATATATTCCTCTAACTTACTCTCATCTCCGCCGCAGTAATACATAATGTACTGATTCTTATAGTCGCTCACCCTCGCCGCCAGATAATCCTCCGGCACCTCTACCGTGCAGTTGTCGACAAGATAGGACTGCAGAGCCATATAGGTATCGCGCTGCTTGAAATATTCTGCCTGCTGCTCCAGAGAATCACGGACTACGCCGTACATCTCATCGACAGTCTCTACCTGAAACTGCTCCTTTGCGAAAGCATCATCGACGTCCTCCAGCGTCATTTCTTTTTGGATGGAATTAACGGTAAAGGTAAACACAACCGCCTTTCCTGCAAGCTCCGCATTGCCGTAATCCTCCGGGAACGTCACGTCGCAGTCGATGACGTCACCGACGCTTGCCCCCTTTAGCCCCTCAGTAAAGCCTTCGATATAGCCCGTTCCTGTCACAGAAGCGTTCTTATAAACATCAATCTTCTGATTCTTCGCGCTTCCGCCCTCAAATGCCTCGCCGTCAAGCTTACCGACATAATCAACGTCTACAATATCGCCCTCCGCAATCGTCTTTTTATCAGGATCAGCTTTATAAAATGGTCCGTAATTTGTGAACATCTCCGCAAAGGTCGTCTTGACCTCCTCATCCTCTACCTCATAATCTCCGGTAATCGTAATCGAAACATTATTGTAATCGCATAATTTCACATAATCGCTGCCCTTTAGGTCAAAAGCACTGCTTGCCGCCGTTACGGTCTCCTCTGTCTCTGTTCCCCCGACAGACTCCGTCTCCGTACCTTCCACTGTACTGTTATTTTCTTTTGCACCGCATCCTGCGGCTGATACTAAAAGCATCGCTCCAAGCATCAGCGCTACTACTCTTTTCTTCATAATTGCTTCCTTTCTATGCTTTCTGGCAAAAGGCTTTTGCCGTTTAACCTTACTAACATACCACAGTTTTCTCGAAAAAAAAAGACATGCGTCCAAAGTTTCACAAATGTTTCAATCCTTGATTGCTTTTTCCTATTATAAATGCTACAATTAGAAACGAATTTATTTTAGGGAGGATTTCATCATGAACACTTTAACCATTGTCCTACTGGTTATTCTCGCCATCATGATCATTGCTCTGGTGGTCTTATATTTTCTGGGCAAACGGGCAGAAAAGAAAAAAGCTGAGCAGGATGAACAGCTTGCCGCTGTTGCACAGACAGTCTCCATGCTGATCATCGACAAAAAACGTATGCGGATCAAGGACTCCGGTCTCCCGCAGGCAGTCATTGACCAGACCCCCAAGCTGATGCGCCGTTCCAAGCTTCCAATCGTAAAAGCAAAGGTCGGACCAAGAGTGATGTCTCTGATCGCTGACGAATCAGTATTTGATCTCATCCCTTTAAAAAAAGAGGTAAAGGCAACCGTCAGCGGCATTTATATCACAAAGGTAACAGGCGTCAGAGGCGCACTGGAAAAGCCGCAGGGTAAGAAAAGCTGGCGCGCACGGTTAAAGGAAAAGGCAAGCAGCGCTGCTGCCGGTCTGGAAAAAGAAAAAAAATCAAAGAAATCAAAATAATTTTCTCATACATAGGAACACCTATGGGGAACGATCGCAGACAACGCTGCCGTTATCTGCTGTTAAAACAACGAGCGACACGCTTCGCGAGCCGCTCTTATGTCAATAAGAAAACTCCCGTTAAGCCGCCGCGCTTAACGGGAGTTTTCTTATTGCTTATACGGATATGACCGGAACCGTCCACCCATAGGGATCGGCAATCCTTCCCCACTGGATGCCTGTCAATGTATCATAGAGGCGCTGCGTGAGCGCTCCGATCTTAAAGTCATGGATCGTCACGACGTCGTCCCGATAACGAAGCTCCCCCACCGGAGAGATCACGGCTGCCGTACCCGTGCCAAATACCTCCTCCAATGTGCCGTCATGACCTGCCCGCATCAGCTCATCAATGGAGATGCGCTCCTCATGTACCGGATAGCCCCATTCTCTTAACAGATAAAGCATCGAATCTCTCGTTACGCCTGGCAGAACAGTTCCGTCGATCGGCGCCGTATAGATCTCGCCGGAAATTTTAAACATAATATTCATCGTCCCGACTTCCTCTACATATTTCCGGTGCTCGCCATCCAGCCAGAGTACCTGCGAATAGCCAAGCTTTTCTGCTTTTACCTGTCCTAAAATAGAGCCTGCATAGTTGCCGCCGCATTTTGTAAAGCCCGTCCCGCCCTTCACCGCACGGACCAGCTCATCCTCTACCAGAATACGAACCGGATTGATGCCCTCTGCGTAATAAGCGCCTACCGGACAGCAAATGATCATAAACCGATAGGAGGTCGCCATATGCACGCCAAGCGCAGACTCTGTCGCAAACATAAAGGGACGAATATAAAGAGAGGTCTCCGGCTCAGACGGAACCCAGTCCGCCTCCACCTTCACAAGCGCCTTGACCGCCTCCACAAACATTTCTGCCGGAAGCTTTGGCATACAAAGTCTCTCATTGGAACGCATCATGCGCTCCGCATTCATTTCCGGACGGAACAGCTGAATCCTTCCCTCCGCCGTGCGGTATGCCTTCATTCCCTCAAAGGTCTCCTGCGCATAGTGCAGCGTTACACAGGCAGGGTCTAAGGTGATCGGCGCATACGGTTCAATCCTCGCGTCCTTCCAGCCCTCCTCCTTCGTCCAATCCATCACAAACATATAGTCTGTCATGTATTTCCCGAAGCCAAGCTGTTTTTGATCCGGCTTTTCCTTTAAAATCTCTCTCTTTATAAATCTAATATCCATCCCAACACCCGTCCTTTCCTTCTGCTCCCCATTATGCTACCGATCCTTTTGGGTGTCAAGATTATTCCGTGGGCTTATATTCTTCATAATCAGGGATTATTCTCGCTTTCTTTATCCTACGCTATTCTGCCAGCACCTTTTTTAATGGGATCCAAAGAACAAACGCATAGACGCTTCCGATCAGCGCCGTGATCAGCTGTGTTACGGAAAAGGTTGCCTGAAAGACCGCCATTTTCGCCTCCATTGCTGCAGGGATCAGATTGGGAATCAGGATCATCGAGATCACTACCCCCATAAAGAGCGCCTTTGCCGCGGTACCCGCAGCCATTCCCCCGATGATTCCGATATTCTCCCGATTCTTTCTGTAAAACAGTCCCACACTGAGCACAAGCAGCGCATTTCCCACCATAATACAAGGAATGATCGCGGGAATCGCCGACATGATCGGACTTCCCGCAATCAGGAATGCCGTTACCGGCGTAATGACGGCAAGGATCATGCCGCAGCCGATTCCCACGCTTAAAACTGCAAGAATCAGACAGGTGTTGATGATCGGTCCAGTAATATACACGCTCAGGCTTTTAAAAAACTGACTGGCAATAGAGATTGCCAAAAGCACAGCCGTAATTGTGATTTGCTTTGTTGTAACTTTCATTGCTTCCTCCTTCTTGGCAGACCTTCTCTTTTGTTTTCATACTAACGCATGTTTGTCTGCACTAACGAAAGCATCGTAATACAACTTCTGCCTAAAATCAAGCATTTTCTGTCAGCTGTTCTTGTAAAATATTAATCTCTTAAATTGACAACAGTCACCTTTAACCTTGACATTGCTTCAATAGAATAACGGATGCCCTGCGTGCCCATACCGGAGGATTTCACACCCAAAAATGGGAAATGATCCGGTCCTCTTTCCGTCTTATTGTTCACCTGAACGGTACCTACCTCCAGCCTGTCGGCAATGTAGAAGGCGTCGTTGACATTCTCGGTAAATACCGAGCTTTGTAGACCATATTCGGATTGATTTGCTATTTCGATCGCTTCATCCTTATCCTTGACCCTGATGATCGGGAGAACAGGTCCAAATGGTTCTTCCCATGCAAGCCGCATATCCAAAGTCACTTTATCAAATAATGTTGGATAAACAAGACTTCCCTCTCTTGTTCCTCCCACAAGTAATGCGGCGCCTTTTTCCTTTGCTTCTGCAATCAGCTCCATCACAAAATCTGCGCTTTTTTCATTGATCAGCGGAACAACGTCAAGCGCTTCCGTTTCCATAGGATTACCGACTTTAAGTCCAGCCATTTTTTCTCTGAGCAGACTAACTAATCGATCTGCAACGCTGTCTACGACAAGCACTCGTTTTACAGCGGTGCATCGTTGACCCGAATAAGAAAACGCACCGGAAATTATGTTGGAAGCGGCATGCTCAAGGTCTGCATTTTCCAGAATGATGGCGGCGTCTTTTCCGCCAAGCTCCATAAGAAGCGGCGTCATCGTTGTAGCTTTGGAAATTCTCTGCCCAACCTCCGTGCTTCCGGTAAAATTGATAAAATTAATTTCTTTATGCGTAGTAATGTAATCTCCAATCTCGCTTCCCCTGCCCGTAACGGTGTTCAAAATGCCCTTTGGAAGTCCTGCCGCTTCAAAGATCCGCGCCAGATGAAGCCCGCAGAGCGTTCCCTGCGTCGCGCTCTTTAAAATGACTGCATTGCCGATCACTACGGCCGGCGCTATTTTGGACGCAGCCAGATTGACCGGATAATTAAATGGAGAAATGGCGAGAACAATTCCAAGCGGCTCTCTTTTTACAATAGAAATCTTATTGTTTTTAAAGCCCGGAAAGCTGTCGCCCGGTATACTCTCTCCTGACATATTCTTTGCGCTATCCGCCGAGAACCGGATAAAATCTGCGGTTCTTGAGATTTCTGAACGGCAGCTCTTTAAATCCTTGGCAATTTCCATCATCATGATCTTCGCCAGTTCTTCTACATGTTCTTCCAGAAGGTCTGCTGCTTTATACAGCACTTTGGCTCTCTCACTTGTCGTCTTGTTCTTCCATTCTACCTGTGCGGCTTTTGCATATGCGATAACCTCATCTACCTCCGCAGTGGTCATAGTCGGAACTCTGCCCAAAAACGACTGGTCTATCGGCGACTTTATTTCGATAAATTTACCGCTTGCGCTGTCTTTCCATTCGCCATTTACTAGATTTCTATATGACTGATCTTGGTCCTTTATCTTGCTAAACAATATACGTCCTCCTTCATAATAAAAATTTACAAGTAAAAAGTTTTTTCTACTATTGCTTATATATAACAGTTATAGGTATTCCTGTCAAGAATATCTGTCCGGGATGCTTGTAACTTTTTGCAAAAGCAACAGACCACAAAGCTTTCATCCCGACATCTGCCATTTTCTATTCTCCTATATTATAAATCAATATTTTTACGTCAAAATAATGATCTGAATCTTCAAATACAATCTGACCATGATGACGTTCTACAATATTTTCAACAATTCGCAGCCCCATCCCATGTTCATTTCCATTTTCTTTGGTGGTAAGATAACTGCCTTTCTGCCGTCTTAATTCTCCCTTATATGGATTTTTAAACTCTAAATAAAGATTATTTCCGGACATCTTTGCCACTAATTGAATCTCCCGCTGATCTTCTTCCACTTTCTGTGTTGCCTCTATTGCATTGTCAAACAAATTCCCGACCAAGCTGTAGAGCGCAACATCATCTAACTTTATATCGTACGGTATGACCGTTTGAAGCTTCACCCTTATTCCATTCGTTTTCGCAGCTACCGCTTTATAATTGACAATCGTATCAAAGCTGACATTTCCTGTCCTGGAAATATTTTCATCCTCTAATTGATTTTCTATCCCCTGCTGATACAGTTCTCTTATTTTATCATATTGTCCGCGGCTTAAATATGATTCCAACAACAAACATTTTTGCTTCATATCATGCCGGTATTCTCTGATCTGCTGCCAGACATTACTCATTTCCCGCAATTTCTCTGCATAGCTCTCTACTTGCTGCGTCAAAAATTGCTTTTCTGCCCTATACAATGCTTTTTCCTGTAATTCATTATAATTATAGAAGGAAAATAAATTTATAACTAATACCATGACTGCCGCTATCAGCCTAATCCATATATACTGGTCAACCAACGGAACAAACATCGCCAATACGATAAAGATACTGCTAATAGGTACCATAAACACCTCTAGCCAATCTATTCTCCTAATAGTAATATTTTTATGCTTTTTGAGAAATAACAGCGCAATTTTTATTTCTACAAGCCAGACCAGCTTCGATAAAATTATGTACATTAAAACCGTCTGTGTGGTTTCCACTGTATGTAAAAGATCTATGCCAAACATGATACCGATAAAATAAACAATTAGTTCTGATAAAACACCAATTAAGCATAAAAACAGCACCAAAATCAGCTTGACCGGAATCGTTCCTTTATACAGCCATGAGAGAACACCAAAAAATAATATTGAAAATACTGTCATGTTCATCCAAAATGGAAAATTTAAAAAGTATGTAAATACATTTGAAATAACATAAAATACTGACCATGCTATCATCTGCGGCGTCACATCTGCCCTTTTTCTCTCCAATGCTCTCTCACATACATTTCTCTGCATCCATACTGTGAACACTTCCACCAGCGCTAAAACTATCTGCATACTTCTCCCTCTTTACTCTCCAGGCACTTTCAGAGACATCAAACGTATCTGTCCACTATTGGTTCTGCCGGTCTCAAGAAATGCACCATTTGCAAAACAATTTTTTTGCAAAACGACTTTATCATTATATCATGTGGATTAAATTTTCATATGAATTTTTTTCTGCTCTAGCCACACTGCTGTTCACACAAAGGCTTAATGTTATCTTTCCTATCCCTCCGCCGTCCATGCCCATGCTCTGCGGGCACAGACTCATTCCCTTGCCGTACTCCGAGCAAAAACCTTTCTTTTCCGGGCTTCCCGTTTTTAGCAGTATAACAGCATCATAAATATTTTTTTACAATCTGTATTATTTGATCATTTTTATAACGCTTTGCAATATCAAGTATCGTACAATTTTTCACATATTCATTCGTATAGACAGTAACAAAATGCCGATGCTTCGTCATGAGTTCTTCTACTAATTCCCTACTTCCTATTTTTATCGCAAACAATAATGGGTTGCTTTTCATTTCATCACCATCTGTAATAATTCCATGTCTTAATAATTGCAGAGCAATTCTGGTATTATTCATCTTTAATGCTGTTAGTAATTCTAGCCCGTCAAAAGAATTTATATCTATTTTTTCTTCAATCAGCCATTCTGCTATCTCGTTATCTTTTAACTGAATTGCATAATTTAAAAGTGAACCTTTTTTTGTGACTATATTGATCGCCTTATTCTCCAATACAAATTCTTTAAAATAATTATGATCTTGTTGAATAAGCAGACATGCTGTTTCTATATTTTCTATTACCTGCTTATTTTCTCCCCAAAAATTATGTTCTGTATAAGCTCTAATAAAATCCTTATATTCTTCCGAGGCATATTCCGGACAGTCCATAACAGCATCTATGAATTCCTTGGGTGGGAAATACAACCCATCCAAAATATCCAGCACAATAATATTTGGTGCAGCATATCTGATGTTATTTTTTATATCTATAATACGAATCTCCCCAAATCCTGTAACACACTTCCCCCCTTCTTTCGCATCCAAATATCTAAATTTTCCATTCAAATCTTTATTTACGGGATATTGGCAAAACACTTTCAGCTTCTCAATGAATTCTTTCCCGTAATCTTCTTGTTTACTGCTTTTATGATTATTCTTCCACCCTATGTTATATGCATTCTCAAAATGCTGAAAACAATACTTTGTCATATCAGTATTCATAATTGATCTCCTTTTCCCAATGCCTGAAGAAGAAGTTTTGATCTTTCACTAAAACACCAATCACAAACAGTAACCTTATTAGCATCTGTCCCCCGCACATTCCCGCTGCTAAAATGTGAAAGACACGATTTCTTAAGATACCGCCAAAATAAGCAGGGTCGAAAATAGTGCTGGTTAAAGTCTTTATGCCGTCCAGACGCAGGACATCGTCCGACAGAGCCGGACGATATTCATAGATTATCACATTCAAGTATTCCACGCATTTTGTGTGTTTCAATATCGGCTAATCTTGTAGGAATGGGAATGCGGCTTTCATTGTTAGTTAACTCGCAGACTAACTTTGTTGCTGAATCCAAATCAATATAGTTTCCAATTGATAGAAAAATTGGTCGTACATCTTTCATGGTCCGTAAAACTCGTCCGTATATTTCTCCATCAACCACAATATCAGTATAAGCAAATTTCTCATTAGATGGCATACTATACTCTACATCTTTGATTTTATAATAATTCTTCGCAACACCTATGGTTGGCTTGTTCAGGAAAAAAGAGGCATGGGTTGCAATTCCCATATGACGAGGGTGCAAATACCCATTGCCATCAAACATATATAAATCAGGAACTGAATCTAGTTTTTGGGCTGTTTCCAAAATAAGTGGTAATTCGCGAAAAGCAAGGCACCCAGGTATGTATGGCACATTTACTTCTCCGAAAGAAAATTTACTTTCTGTAATACACTTTGATTCTTTCTCCAATACCACGATACAGCATACGGCATATTCTTTCGTAGCTTTTTTCCAATAAGCTAAATCAACACCAGCTATAGTTTTTATTGTTTCAACATTACAACCAGACGATTTTATTTTGCAAGCTAATTCGCTTTGTATTGAAACTGCTACATCTAAAGAAAGATTACTCCAAATTTGTTTACTCATAGTTCGCACTCGACAATTTTTTTATTAGTAACATTTCGTTTTCAGTAGGACCTACTTTTTCATAAACTAAGTTTCCCTGCTCATCCCATTTTTCATTTGATAAACATATCCCACAATTATATAGTCCCTTTTCTTTTATTTTCCCATCTTGATACCATTCTGTCTCCTCGGTGCATTTTCCTCGCTTCATTTTGCTAATACTTTGAATCGTCCCATCTTTATAGAACTTTACAAAATCACCTTCTGAAAAGCCGTCGACATAATAGCAATAATATGAAATCCTACCATTATCATATAATTCATATGTAATCCCAGTGAATGGCTTACCACCATTTTCTTCATAATTGTCTAAAATTCTATCGCTGCAATACTCAAACGCTAAATTGTCAAAATTTATACCTTTTTTTAAAATTATTGCCTCATCAATGGCTGTTCTTTCCATTTTTAATACCTCCGGATAAAAATAAATGCCTTCTGCTAAGATATTCACAATGCGGAGTAAGCGCAAAATAATTCGACGGATTGTGTTGCCCTAAAAATCATTCCATAATA
>URJS01000047.1 GCA_900548205.1 uncultured Roseburia sp.
ACCTTATCGGCACCGCCCTGCATTATTTTGCCAAGTATATTCAGATCCATTTTCTCAGGGAAACAGACGATGTTCAATGCGGTCTTTACTGTGCCGCCCATCGCATAGATATCACTGAGCGCATTTGCAGCCGCTATCTGTCCAAACGTATATGGATCATCAACCATCGGTGGAAAAAAATCAAGCGTCTGGACTATCGCCGTGTCATCTGAAATTCTGTACACTGCCGCATCATCGCTGCTATCATATCCGACGAGCAGATTGCTGTCTTTTTCGCCCTTTGGCAACTTTGCTAAAACATGACTTAATAAATCCGGACCAAGCTTTGCAGTACAGCCACCGCCCTTGCAAAACACTATTTCCTGTGGCATGTTTGCTCCTTTCCATTGTTTAATACTGTTTATCTCAATGCCGCAATCTGCATAAGCGCTTCAGCGGCCTCATTTATCTCATCATTTGTATTATAATATGAAAATGAAAATCTCACCATACCCTGTTTTTGTGTTCCAAAGAATTTATGCATCAGTGGTGCGCAGTGTATGCCGCTTCTTGTTGCAATGCCATACTCATTCATAAGTATATCCGACACCTCAGCAGAATCCATATCAGCTATATTTACTGAAACAATCGCACAATGTGCTCCATTATCGGGCAGCATGTCGAAATCCCCATATATCCTGATTCCCGGGATTATCTTTATTTTCTTTAGAAAAGCCTTCATCAGCATATACTCTTTAGCATATATGTTATCCACACCAATTTCTTCAATCGCCTTTATTCCTGCCAAAAGCCCTGCAATTCCCGGGCCATTTAAGGTACCGGCCTCAAGTCTTGTCGGAAGCTCCATAGGCTGGCTCTCAAGAAAGCTGAGCACGCCGGTGCCACCGCTTTTAACCGGCTTTATATCTGCTCTTTCTCCCACATAAAGTCCTCCGGTCCCCTGTGGACCCATCAGCCCCTTGTGCCCTGTGAAGCAGAGCACATCAATATTCATGTCTTTTACATTTATCGGAAGCACACCGGCTGTCTGCGATGCGTCAACTATAAATAAAAGGTCATGCTTTCGTGCGATTTGCCCTATTGACTTAATGTCCACCACATTGCCTGTGAGATTTGAAGCATGTGTGCAGACGATGGCTTTTGTTTCCGGACAAATTGCAGCCTCTATATCCCGCGGGGAAATTATCCCTCTTTTTATTCCTTCATCACTGCATGGCACAATATCCACGCACACTCCCCTCTCCCTTTGCATATAAAGAGGTCTGAGCACCGAATTGTGCTCGAGCTGTGTCGTAATCACATGCTCCCCCGGCTCAAGCAGTCCGTGGATTGCAATGTTGAGCGACTCAGTGGAATTTGCCGTAAAAACAAGTCTATCCGCATCCTCCCCGCCGAAAAATTCTGTAAGGCACATTCTGGCCTCATATATTTTCCTTGACGCATCAAGCGATGCATCCGACGTTCCGCGCCCGGAATTGCCGCAGTGCTTCATTGCATCAAGTACTGCATCATATACCGCATCCGGCTTTTTAATTGTTGTGGCAGCGTTGTCCAGGTAAATCATAGTATGTCCTCATTTACTTCTCATCCAAGCAGATAAAATTTCTTTATATAAAGCTCATCATTTATATTTTTGCTAAGCATATTTGCTTCTGTATGCTTTGGAAGATTTGCATAAATTGTTGAATCATTATTTAATCCACACGATACTTCCCATGTTTTTAGTTCTTCAACTATTTTATAATCTTTAATCCTGATTATATTTTTATTGTTATATGCAAGTACCGATTTTGCTTTACTTGCAGATATTATTATATCCTGAGGGAAAACACCTATGTGTGATATGTTGTCCGTATCCATCGCAAGCTGTTCAATCTGCTCATCAGTGACCTCAAATACGCTATCCCATTCCACGGCAAGAACATGATGCTTATCCTGCCATTTCACCTGTGATATATTGTTGCAGCCCACAAGCAGTGCCTGCTCCACAGACATAGGCCGCATGAAGAAATCTTTTTTGTCGCGGACTGCACTCAGCATGCCGCTCTCAATACTTCCGATACGCTCTGCCAGACGATACACCTCATCGCGATTGTGTGACACAAAGATAACAGGATTGTGAAAATCGGAAAGCATCTCCATAAGCTCTGATTCCATACTTCTTTTCACATGCTCATCCAGTGCCGAAAAAGGCTCATCGAGCAGTATACACTCCGGTTTAGCCGCAAGCATGCGAAGCATTGCCACGCGCTGCCTCTGGCCTCCCGAGAGATGATCCGGATATGTGTCTGCCATGCCATCAAGCCCATACCGCTTCAGCCAGACCTTCACCTTTTTTTCATCGCGATGTCCCATTGCTATGCATATATTTTCCATCACGGTCATTGTAGGAAAAAGTGCATAGTCCTGAAACAGATAGCCTACCCTGCGCTTACCGGGGTGCAGATTTATGCGATTTTTTGAGTCATACAGCACCCGGTCATTTAATGATATAAAGCCTGAATCAGGAGTCTCTATCCCTGCTATACACTTGAGTGTCATACTCTTTCCTGAGCCCGACATACCAATTACGGACACAATCTCGTCCGTAAGCTCCATGTCAACCGAAAGCATGAAATTATCCAACTGTTTTTTTATTTTTACTATGAGCGACATTATTTTTTCTCTTTCTCTTTATGCCCTTGCTTTTGCCGCATATCATATTTATCGATACAAGGCATGCAAACGAAATCGCTATGATTACTATGCACCAGAAGCCCGCTGTGGCATAGTCACCACTTTGGATGACCATTGCTATCTGCTGTGATATGGTCGATGTCTTTCCCGCTATATTTCCGGCAAGCATTGATGTGGCGCCGTACTCACCGATAGCTCTGGCAAAGGCCAGTGTGACACCCGATATGATACCGGGCTTTGCCATCGGCAAACGTATTTTCCAGAAAACCTTCCACTCACTTATGCCGAGAGTGCGCGCCGCATATATGACATTTTCGTCTATCTGCTCAAATGCCGCTCTCGCATTTCTGTACATGAGAGGGAGTGCAATGATGGTCGCTGCAACCACACAGCCAAGCCACGTGTGTACTACCTGTATACCCATGCTATTGCTTAAAAAACTTCCAAAGGGACGTCTTGTACTGAAAATCCTTAAAAGGATGTATCCAGCCACGGTAGGCGGCAATACCATCGGAAGTGTTAGCAGTCCATCCCAGAATGCCCTCACTCTGCCCTTTGTGTTTATAACAAGCTCAGCAAAGGCTATTCCAATAAAGAATGAAAAAACCGACGCTACTATTCCTGTTTTTAATGTTATCCAAAGCGGTGCGAAATCAATCGTTCCCATTATTCATTTACCGTAAAATGATATTTCTCAAATACTGACATTGCCTCATCTGTCTGAAGATATGCAATAAATTCCTTTGCGGCTTCAAGCTCGTCTGCTGTAGTGTTGTCACCCTTTAAGGCTGCTATCGGATATATAACATCACCTGTTAAGCTGTTTGGAAGCTTTTCTATAATGTCAAGCTGATTCTCGTATCCGAATGTATCTGAGTAATAAACTGTTCCTATTTCGTTTGCACCCTCAGCTACGGCAGATGCAACTGCACCTACATTTGCACAGCTGTTGATTTCCAGACCGCCAAGTGCCTTTGAGATATCAGAATCTGAAATATCCTGTGGCTTTGAAGCATCTCCTTCAACCATTTTTGAATTTACAAGTGCTACTCTGGTGTACTGTCCTACAGGAACTGTTCCGTCAGCAAGTGCCATATTTTTAGCCTTTGAGATGTCTGCAAAGCTGGTAACTGCCGTGCCACTATTCTTATATGTAACAAGGCACACCTGATTATTTAAAAGGTCAACACGAGTATCATCAACCACGCTTCCTGCTTCATAACCATTCTGAAGCTCATCCATCTGTGCCACTCCTGCTGAGAAAAAGATATTGCACTTCGCGCCCTCTTTAATCTGTGCCATCAGAGTTCCCGAACTGTCATAGTTGTTCTGGAAGTTTACATTTGGATGCTCCTTGGTGTAGGCTGCACAAATTTCATCCATAACACTGTTTAAGCTCTTTGCCGCAAAAATCGATAAATCTACATCTACATTACCGTTCTCTGTCTGCGCGCTGCTTGTCACAATTTTATCAGTAGCATTACCGCTCTCTGCAGTATCCTTCTTTCCGCAGCCTGCAAAAAGTCCTGCTGTAAGAATAAGTCCAAGCGTAAGTCCTGCATATGCTGCAAATTTTCTCTTTAAACCCTTGCGCTCCTTTACTGATTTATCAGTGCCTGTTGCTCTTCTTAAAATCACACTTTTAATCTCTCTTTTCTTTTTATTTATTCATCATTTGATCTGCTCCAGCAGCACTGAAATGCTACCTCCGCACACCATTCCCTCATTCTCGGCATCGTCAGTATTCATGCTGACATCAATCAGCTCACATTTGAACTCCTGATTGCGAAACAGCCTCCTGCAGCGGCTTATAACTAAAGCCTCCGCACAGCCTCCGCCTATTGTTCCAACAATACGGTTGTCTGAGCTCACAAGCATCTGTGTGCCAACTCCGCGCGGTGCACTGCCGTTCTTTTTTATGATGGTACACAGTATGTACTTCTCATCCGGGGAGTGTGTAACTGATGCACAATGCCCAGCCACCTCAGTAAGTGCGTCAAGCACTTCGTTATCTATCTGAGTGCAGTTTGTACGCTCATTTTTACACTTTACTATCTCGCTTATCACCGAAAGAGCAATTTCCTCCGGTGTCTGTCCACCTATTGCAAGGCCTATCGGAGAATGTAATCCTGATATAATTTCCTGTGAAAATCCAGATTCTTCAAGGTCTTTTTTCACTATCACAGCTCTTTTCTTTGAGCCCATCATACCCACATAGGCATAGGACTTTGTGAATATCTCTGTGAGGCATTCCATATCGAAGCGATGTCCTCTTGTCATGCATACATAGTAATCATCCGCCTGCGGCTGTAGCTTGGCGAGAGTTTCTTTATAATCGCCGCAAATCACATGGTCTGCGCCTTGGCGCTTTGCATTGTCTGCAAACAAAGGTCTGTCCTCTATCACCCATATGTCAAATGCCAAAAGCGATGCCATGCGTACAAGTGCCGCCGATACATGCCCTCCACCGCAGATTATGAGACGTGGTCTGCTGCCTATCTGCTGTCTGAACATCACAATGGAATTATCATTGTCATCTATTTCATCTGCCCACACATTGCCGTATGCCACTCTTATTCTGCCATCTATATAGAGTGCCTTTGCCCCGGCATGTGCTCCTTCTATGACTGTCAAAAGCTCACAGCGGCTGTCCACAGGTCTGTCCTTTATCGAAGCATATATGTTGGCCGGAATCAACTTCACCTCGTCACCGGCATGAATCTGACCACCTCTTACGACTACCGCAAACACACCCTCCTTTGGCATAATGCACTCGCCCATCCTCTTGTATATGGCACAATGCGAATGGCACTGCTTGCCTATCTGCGTCATCTCAAGGATGGTATCTCCTATGCAAAAGCGTGTACCAAGAGGCAGATTTCCTAAATCAAATCCTGAAATAATTAAATTTTCACCGAATGCACCGTTGTCTATCTGTGCCCCTCTTGCCCTGAAGTCATCTATTTTCTCCGCGGAAAGCAGGCTGACCTGCCTGTGCCACTTTCCGGCATGTGCATCTCCCATGATGCCGTAGTCTGCAACAAGCTCCGCCTGTGGCACCTCTCTCTTTTCAGTTCCTCTCTCTTTGCTTATATTGATTGCAAGAAGCTTTCCCATTATTTTCTATCAGCCCCCTATCCGGCTCATATTTCTTGCTGCATTTACTTCCGCAGCTTCTATCTCTGTAGTCTTTGTCTCTGTAGTTTTTGTATATGTCACTGCATTATCATTAAAATTGTGACACCTTGGCTTTGCCTTTATGGCAGCCCTTAGTGCCCGGACTATTGCAAAATCTTTTTCCACATCATCTGCAAAATCCCATGAATCAGGTACTAAATCCATCGTCACGCTGCTTCCCAGGCATGGCATAAGCCTGCCGTCAGCCGTAACACGTATGCGGTTGCAGGTGTCGCAGAACTTCCCATGAATTGCCTGAATCAGACCTACTCTGATACCAAGTTCCGGAAAAATGTAATACTCTGCCGGGCCGTTATCCGGAATTTTCCGTTTGTCATTTCCCGAATTAATTTCTTTTGTTTTTTCAGTATTTATACGGCAAGGTTCTCCATACAATTTTGAAAGTGTACCAATAACCTTCTTATATGGCTCGACTCCGTTGGTGTGTCCTTCACCTACCGGCATCATCTCTATAAAGCGGATATCTGTACCTTTTTTTGCAACATATCGTGTGAGCGCCACCACATCTGTCTGCGGTGTGAGCACCACATTGATTTTCACTCTTATTCCGCACTCTATAGCGGCATTGATTCCATGCTTTACTTCTTCAAGCAGCGGTTTTTTTGTGATGCGTTCATATTCTGACGCATCTATAGTGTCCAGGCTCACATTTATGCTGTCTATGCCTGCTTCCTTTAACCACTTTGCATGCTGCACAAGCAGTACTGCATTTGTAGTAAGCGATACGCTGCTGACACCCGGTATCTTTTTGATTTGTAAAACCATTTCATCAAGCTGCGGATGCAAAAGCGGCTCACCGCCTGTCAGACGAAAATGCTTAATTCCAAGCCTTGTGGCTGCGCGGACTATGCAAAGCACCTCTTTTACGCTAAGTATATTTAGTGCATGACAGTGCTCATTATTGTCACAGGGATTGCAGTAATAGCAGTTTAAATTACAGCTATCTATCACCGATATGCGCATATAGTCAATCTCTCTGCCAAATCCATCGCGCATGTTAAAAGCCCTTTCCAAAACCACAGTTAGGAAACGTGCAGACATCACAATTCAGGCAGAGGCCGCCTTCTCCAAGTCCGGCAAGCTCATCTGCATAAATCATATCACGTGCCATAAGCCTAGGCAACACAATATCAAATATCGTGCGCTTATTGTACATGGCACAGCCGGGCAGCCCACATATCGGCACCAGCCTGTCACCTGCATCATAGTACGACAGCAAAAACATGGCTCCCGGAAGCACCGGCGAGCCGTATGACACAATCCGTGCGCCTGTATTTTTGATGGCAAGCGGCGTTTTATCATCAGGATCCACGCTCATTCCACCTGTGCAGAATACAATTTCCGCTCCGGCTTCTATCGCGCGTAAGCATCCGTCTGTGATTTTTTTGTCATCATCATCAAACACCTCATGAAACATCATCTGTGCGCCAAACTCTGCTATTTTTTTTTCTATAACAGGTGTAAATGCATCTTGTATCCTGCCATGGTACACTTCGTTTCCGGTTGTAATTATTGCTGCTTTTCTGACCACAAACGGCTTAATATCAAGGATTGGACCATCCTCACATATATTAGAAGCTTCCTTTAGCTTATCTTTTTTTATGACAAGCGGTATGATTCTTGTTCCGGCGAGCTTATCACCCTTTTTCACAGTGGTATTGCCGTGCCTTGTGGCTATCATCAGCTCTCCAAAGGAGTTGACCTTTTCAAGCTTTTTGCTATCCACCTTAAGCAGTCCATCACAGTCTGCGATTACCTCTATCTTGCCCTCCTTTACGGGGGACGGATGCATTTTACTCACAGTGCCGCAAGAAACGCCTGATTGTGTGTCTGCTTCAATTTTCTTTGTGCCACATGCGCTCATACGATAAAGCACCTCCGCAGCCTCATTCTCGTGCATCATGGTCTCATCATTTTCCCATATATATATGGTATCTTTTCCGACACTAAGCAGCACCGGTATGTCCTCTTTTGTTATGATATGCCCCTTGCGAAAAACTGCATCCTTTTTCACGCCGGGAATAATCTGTGTGATATCGTGGCAGAGCACCTGTCCGGCTGCCTCAGTTGTCTTCATAAGCTTCATATAATCCCACACTCCAATTATTATCTCTGTAAATATTAACTATTCCAAACCACACCTAGTACACCGACCGCACTCACTGTCATACTGCAGTAAAATATCAAGCCCATGCTCTATATTTCCCATCAGAAAATCCATGCTCTCCGACACTGCCTTCACACTGCCGGGCAGATTAACTATCAGTGTGTTTTTCCTGATGACGCAAACGCCTCTGCCAAGCATGGCGCGCGGTGTAAGACTCATGCTGTACGCTCTCAGTGCCTCAGCGATACCTGGTGCATTGCGCTGTGCAACATCCATTGTAGCTTCCGGCGTGATATCCCTAGGTGAAAAACCTGTGCCGCCGGTTGTAAGCACCAGATTGCATTTCATGTCATCACTCAACCTGACAAGCTCGTCTGCAATCTGTTTTCTCTCGTCCGGTATGATTTTATATGAAACCACCTCGTACTCATCTTTGGGAAGCATCTGTCTTATTTTCGGGCCGCTTTTATCCTCGCGCCGGCCCGCTGCGCCTTTATCACTTATCGTTATAATCCCTACAGTATACATTACATCACCCTGTTATCCTTGATTAAATGTGTATTTTTAACTATTCAGCTGTATAGTGTCCACTCTTTCCACCGGATTTTTCAAGCAGATGTATCTGCCCGATTTCCATTCCACGATCTAGCGCCTTACACATATCATATATGGTAAGAAGCGCCACACTGACCCCTGTCATGGCCTCCATCTCTACACCGGTTTTGCCCACACAGGCTGTCGTGCAAATTGCCATGATACTGCTGTTTTTTTCATCCAGCTCAAACTCAACATCACACTTTGTCATAGCAATAGGGTGACAGAGCGGAATAAGCATGGAATTGTTCTTTGCTCCCATGATTCCTGCAATCCTTGCCACTCCCAGCACATCACCCTTTTTAGCCGTGCCCGTAGATACAGCCCTGTATACAGCGTCATTTACCTTTATCGTGCCGCAGGCTTTCGCCACGCGGTATGTGTCATCCTTTGCGTGCACATCCACCATGTGGGCTTCCCCTGCCTCATTAAAATGTGTGAGCTTTTCTTTATTTTGTTCCTGATTATTGATATCTAATCCGTTTTGCTGCGTCAATTAATTAATCCTCATTGTAACTGTTCAGTTACCATAATTTATTATCTATTAGTAACTGCACATTTAATAAACCCTTATGCCGTGCTCAAATGCCGATACCGCCTCAAGCACACTGCCTGCTATACTCCTTGCCTTGTCAGAGATCGTAAAACAATTTGAAAGCTCCCCTTCGCGTGGATCGATATCCGCTATCTTGAAGCCTTCCTTGAAATAATAACCCTCACGGATAAGACCTCGTATGATGCCTGTAATTGTAGCATTTACCGGAACATATTCAGACAATTTATTGTCATAGCTTCCTTTATCCGGATATATCCGCGCTATCTCATCGCCCTTTTGCACAATATCTCCGATTTTTCTGACATCATAAATATATCCTGCTGCCGGAGCGTGTATCACACGCTCACTTGTGAAGCCTGCGATATTTCCCGGAACCCCTGTGTTGGGCTGTGCCATGCCATCGGTAATGATGCGCGCCAGATTGTGCCCACGCATGGACTCAATCACCAGATGCACGTCCTTGCCTGCCGTAAAGCCCGGACCTACTCCTATCACAAGCGGTGCCATATTTATTGTGGTGCCCAGATTTTTCTTTGCTATTATGGCATCTACCACAACATCCGGTCTAAAAAGTGCAATTGATTCACCGGTTGGGTCTATGAGAAGCGGAACCTCTCCGGCCTCAAGCACAGCTTCGATAGCTGAGCTCTTCCACTTTTGCGATGCAATATGAGCTTGCGGTGTGTCATTTATCCCGGAAATTGTCTCTGCATCATTCAAGGCAGGAAGCAGTCTAGCTGTCAGACCCTCTACAGTTGCGCTCCCATCATACACCGCCTCGCAAAAGGACACCTGACGCCGTATGGCTGCCGGATAGTCTGTCTCAAGCGCTATCACCCGATGTCCTGCACGGTGCAGTCTGTGGATGATGCCTGTCGCAAGATCGCCTGCACCACGGCATATGATTAACAAATTTTTCTTTTTTATCTGATTATTGCTCATATAATTAGTTACCCTGTTAACTTATTATTTCCATGTTTATCTGTAATATGTCGAAATCCGTCCTTCAAACCCGATGTCGCGAAGCTTTTTGACATAGACCTGACGCAGCGTGTCTATAACCGAGTCATCAACCACTACATCCTCTGCCATTCCTAGCTCGTTTTGCATAAGCTCATATCTGAACACAACGTCTTTACACAGCTTGCCCTTTTCCCACGTGCCAAGCACTATGATAACATCTGTGGTGAGCGGATATATGACAGGCTCATCCGCTGCCGGATATTTGAGGGAATGGTGCTTTGCCCCATCTGCTTCGATTATAACATAATCTAACGCCTGTGGCATGTCTTTAATCAGTTTATCAAGCAAATCATACGGCAGTCCGCACATTTTTGGCTTTGACTGTTCTGATATTTTCTGCCCCGCCATGCAATATCCATCTTTTATTATTTTATCCCTTAACGAAAAAAAATCGCAGGATAGGTCAGTGTCAGCTTCGACATACATGTGCGTTGTTGTTGTGACAAGCACACCTTTTCCTCTCCTGTGATATTCCCTTGCAAGCTTATGGACGAGTGTGGTCTTTCCACCTGCGCCCACTATTGAAATCACTTTTTCCATATATTTCCATACTTTCCCACAAATAATAAAGCCGCCGGTGTACTTAATGCACCGGACGACTTTAAAATCCTAAGCGTTAATCATCCACACGCTTCACATCATCTTTTTCTTCCATATCCCACATATATGGTGCGTTCTTAGATTTCTTCGGCAAAATAATATTGAGAAGAATAGCGCAAAGTGAGCAAGGCACGATACCTGAACCGCCAAATATAAGCTGTACATAGTATGGCAGATGTGATGTAGCACCGGTTGTAGCGCCAAGTCCGTAGCCTAAACCGATTGCAACTGAGATAATTGTAATCTCACGGCTGCCGATTGGCTCCTTTGTGATGAGCTCAATTCCGGAAATCAGGATAGAGGCAAACATCATAACCGCAGCTCCACCGAGCACCGACTGAGGCATGATTGACATGAGAGCTCCAATTTTTGGGCAGAAGCCGCAAATGATGAGGAATATAGCTCCCATTGAAATAGCAAATCTATTGACAACCTTTGTCATTGAAACAAGACCTACATTCTGTGAGAATGAGGTATTTGGCAGTACTCCGAAAAGCGCTGCAAATGATGAACCAAGACCGTCACAGATAACACCGCCGGAAAGCTCTGAATCTGTAGCCTCTCTGTCCATTCCACCCTCCACACAGGCTGAGATATCGCCAACTGTCTCGATTGCAGTAACGATAAACATGATGCCGATTGGGATGATTGCATTGGCATGGAAGGAAATTCCCACATCTGAAAGCTTTCCAAAGCCTATAAAGCTTGGAACTGCTATCCATGCTGCATTTTTAACCTCGTCAAAGTTTACTACCCATGAATATGTGTATTTGACACCGTCAGCAGTCACACCTGTATGTGACATGGTAAGTGTCATAATGATTGCTACAACATATCCTGCCAGAATACCAAAAAGGATGGCAGATGATGAAAAAATACTGCGCGATGGTACAAAATGCTTAAGAAGCACGATTACTATAAGTACAACCATTCCAAGAAAAAGGTTTGGCAGTGAGCCGTAATCATTTTTGCCTGTGCCACCGCAGAAGTAGTTGATTCCCACTCCAAGGAGTGAAAGTCCTATTGCTATAACAACTGAGCCTGTAACGATTGCCGGGAAAAACTTGCGCAAAGGCTTTAAGAAGGCTCCGAGTATGCCCTCGAAGATACCTCCTACAATGCAGGCTCCCATAATAGCTCCATATGCTATAACTCCGCCGCCACACGCTGCAACTGTATTATTTAATACTCCAAGAAAGCCCGAAGAGGTTCCCATAACGATAGGTACCTTTCCGCCGACCGGTCCGATGGAAAACATCTGTACTAATGTGACAATACCTGCGATAATCATGGCATTCTGTAAGAGAGCTGTTCTAAGCTCCGCAAAGCCTGCGTCCGCTGTGAGTCCACATGCTCCCATAACTATGATAAGAGGTGTAAGGTTTCCGATGAACATAGCCATAACATGCTGCAGTCCAAGCGGAATAGCCTGAGACAGAGGTATTCTGCCCTCAAACTGGTAAGGTGAAGAGTTTGTTGTCTTTTTCATTGGTTCCTCCAAATATTTATACTCTTATTTAATAAACAAATCACAAAATTATTTTACGAGCATAAGGCTATGCGGTCAATTTAGTATTACTTATAATATAATATCCATCTACTTATAAATACATGCTATTGAAATCCAGACATATCCATATCTTCGAGAGACATCTCAACCTTTACTTTCTGCGAGTCGATTATACCCTTGGAAAGTAAAACAACAGTTTCTACATGTCCGGTGTGAGCGAACTGGTCAAATGCCCGCACTTTTTGCAGCTCATATCCACCGTCTACTAAAATACGCAGATCTCTGGCAAGCGTAGCAGAATCACAACTCACATAGACAATCCGCTCCGGACGCATGGCAAGCATCGTCGACAGACACTGCTCATCACAGCCCTTGCGCGGCGGGTCTACAACAATCACATCCGGATGACGCATACCGGCATCCAGATCGTCACTGTTATAAAACTGCGGCAATACTTCCTCTGCTTTTCCCACAAAAAACTCTGCATTCGTAATGCCGTTTAATGCAGCATTAGTCTTTGCATCCTCGATCGCCTGAGGAACAATTTCCACTCCGTATACCTGCTTTGCCTTCTGGGATAAAAAGAGCGAAATCGTGCCAATCCCGCAATACAGATCCCAGACGGATTCTTTTCCGGTCAGCTTTGCATACTCCAGTGCTGTGCTGTAGAGTTTCTCTGTCTGTACCGGATTGACCTGATAAAACGACTGCGGAGAAATATGATAGGCAATCGCCGTATCTTCCACTGAAAAATCTCCGGTATTACGCAGATGAATATAATCCGTGATGTATGGCATACCCCAGATACATTCCGTGTGTTTTCCAAGAATGACATTGGTGCGCTCGGTATTTACATTATAGGAAATGGAAGTCATCCCCGGCAGCACCGAAAGCCGCTCGATGAGAGCTTCTTTTTCCGGCAGCCGGTCTCCGTTAATAATCAGGCATACCATCACCTCTTCGGTGGTAAATCCATAGCGGATCAAAATATGGCGTACCAGTCCTGTTCCGGTAGTCTCATCGTAAGCCGGAATCTGCTTTAGCAGCATCCATTCCTTTACCGCCATAAGCACATCCTTATTTTCCTCTACCCCAAGCAGACAGTCTTCCACCGGAATGATGGCATGCGTACGTGCCGCATAAAATCCGGTCACAAGTTTTCCTTCTTTATCCAGTCCCACCGGAAACTGTGCCTTGTTGCGGTAGCGGAAAGGATGCTCCATCCCAACGATCGGCAAACATACCTGCTCTAACTCTTCTTTGGAAAATCCTCCAATCCTCTGCAGATTACTGCGCACCTTGTTTTCCTTGAATGCAAGTTGTTCCTCGTAGGAAAGTGCCTGTATCTGACAGCCACCGCAGCGGCGGTGGAGCGGACATTGCGGTTCTACGCGGTATGGAGATGGTGTGATAATTTTCTCCACACGGGCATATCCATAATGTTTTTTCAGCTTTGTGGCACGGGCACGGATTTCATCTCCGATCAGCGCATCCTTGACGAAAAATGTCATCCCATCGTACTTTCCGATGCCTTCCCCGTCGACTCCCATATCTATAATTTTCAAAGAAAATAAATCGTTTTTTTTCATCCTTTTAACCTGCGAAGTCGGAGTCAAAATATCTTTCGGCTCCGACTTTATCTCATCTTATTTGCTTGTCTTGCGTATATTTGTCTCCAGCAGACGGCTGTACCCCTGCCATTCAAGATTATTGTCCGGTACATTTGCCAGAATCTCCCGCATGGTTTCCATCTTTGCATCCACGTTGTCCGCGAAGCTCAAAGCCATCGCTTCAACCAGTGCCGGTTTCTTCGGAGATCCATACTCCAGTTCTCCGTGGTGCGCCAGAATGCAGTGCTTTAGCTCATTTTCCAGAACCACCGGAAATCCCTCAATGGAACGGATTCCCTCGCCTACCCACTCGGCACCGATCATAATATGCCCAAGCAGCTGTCCTGCATCGGTATAATCATTTGCCGGAAACGCCGACAACTCTTTTAATTTACCGATATCGTGGAAAATCGCCGCCGTAATCAGAAGATCCCGGTTCAAAAACGGATAATTCTGCGCAAAATAATTACAGTTTCTTGTCACGCTGACGGTATGTTCCAACAGCCCCCCGACAAATCCATGATGTACACTCTTTGCTGCCGAATGAAATTTAAACCGGTCCGCAAATGTTTGATTGTCGAAAAATCTGTGCAGCAGCTGGTTCAGGTAAGGATTTTTCACAGAATCAATATATCCTGTCAATTCGGCATACATCTCCTCCACATCCTTGTCCGTACAAGGAAGATACTCCTTAGGATCAATGTCCTCCTCTGAAACACGGCGTGCACGCCGGATCGACATCTGCAGATTTCCCTGAAAGCTGGTGACATCTCCCGTAACCGCCACATAATCCAGCGCGTCAAACTCATCAATTCCCACAGAACCCGGATCCCAGATCTTGGCATCAATCGTTCCTGTTTTATCCTGCAGGATCACATTGTCGTATGCTTTTCCGGCTTTGGTCAGTGCCGCCTGTTTGAATTTACACAGATATACTTCATTTACTTTTTCTCCTTCTCGGAGAGATTCAATATATTTCATAATAACTCCTTATTTCCAATTTTACTGCAAAACCCCTGCTTTTAATTTACAGGTAATCTTTTTATACCCCTTAGTACCTTCCCGCATAACCGTAACCGAATAGGTTTCTTTCGGTGTCAGCTGCAACAGCACCTCCCGGAATTGCTCTGCACTTGCAACCTCCTGGCCTGCAACGGAACGGATCACATCCCCGCTCTGCAGTCCCGCATCCATGGCAGGCGAATCCATCTCAACTTTTTTGATATATACGCCCTTTGGAATATCGTATTTCTGCGCAATATGCTGGGTAACCGTAGAAATGTGCACACCAAAATACGGCACCTCTTTGTCCGCAAATAATAGATCAATCACTGGCATCAGTTCTGATATTTCCACTGCAGTGAGCGTATTTGCAGAAGCCGCACTATAGCTTTGCATCACAACACCGACAAGTTCGCCATCCATATTGATCAGCACACCGCTTCCATTCTCGCTGGCAACAATATCTGTCGTGTATACACTGTAATTATTGTCCGGAGTGGAAATTTCATTGTTGGTCGCCGTAATGGTTCCGGTCAAAATCGAATAATTCGTTCCAAGCGGGCTGCCAAGAGCAATCACAATGCTCCCCTTATGTATGGTATTCGAGCCTGCTGTTTTCATCACGGTAATGGCATTCTGCGTGGAAGTCTCCAGATCCTCCAGATCCACGGTAAGTGCCGCAAGACCGGTATTCCCATCGTATCTGACCAGCTTTGCCTCTGCCACCGCATCATTTACAAAGGTAACTTTGATCTTTGCAGCATCTTTAATCGTTTTTTTCTCCGTAAGAATCCAGAGTTTACCTCCACTTTCTCCAATGATCGTGCCACAGCCCTGACCTTCCCGTTCATAAGAGTTGTTAAACCAGTCCGTATCACTGACCACCCCTGTGATCGTAACGATGGACTTATTTGCCGTATTTCCAATGGCGTACAGCTCTGTCTGAATCTGTTGGTAATCGTCCAGCGTCATCGGCTGTCTCTCTTCCGGAGTCTGTGTCTCCTCCTTTTCCTCAGACCCCTGCTCCGTTTCTTCCACCGATACCTGCTGTGAATCCTGTGCTCCGGTATCCGGCACAGAACCTTCCTCCTGCCGCAGAACCGGAATCATAAAAAGCAGCACCAGACACACAGCCAGCGCAAATACACCCCCACAGGCAGCAGATTCCCCCAACCGAACCCACATACGTTTATAATTCTTTGGTTTGTCCTTAATCTGTTCTCTGACAAACGCATTCTTTGGTTGCTGTTTATCACTCATAACCACTATTATATTCGCATTTCCATGCACTTGCAACAATCACATTATTTTTCTTTTCCAAAATGGCACTTTGCGTTATAATACAAGAGAGAATACTATATAAAAAGGAATATCACTATGAATCAGAAAGTTTATCATACACTTGAATATTATAAAATACTGGAGCGTCTGGCAGATTATGCCAGCTGTGAAGAGGCAAAAGACCGCTGTCACAAACTGGTTCCCCTGACCGATCCTTCGGAAAGGAAACTACGGCAGATGCACTCAGCCGCCTGTACCGCGGAAGTGGCATCAGTTTTTCCGGCGTTCACAATGTCAACGCTTCCCTGAAGCGTCTCGATATCGGTGGCACCTTAAATACCACAGAGCTCCTTATGATCTGTTCTCTGTTGGAAGTTGCCAAGCGGGTCAAAGCATACGACCGAAGCGACCGCAACGATGAAAAAACAGATTCCCTGTCACCGCTTTTTTCACAGATCCAGCCGCTTTCTCCCCTTTTGGATGAAATCCGCCGCTGTGTTGTCGGGGAAGACGAAATTGCAGACGACGCCTCTGCGGCACTTTCCAAAATCCGTAAATCCATCCGGGGGATGAACGACCGCATTCACGCACAGCTGACTGGTCTTATGAACAACACAACCACCCGCAGCTATCTGCAGGATGCTGTGATTACCATGCGTGACGGCCGCTACTGTCTGCCGGTTCGTGCCGAATCCAAAACCTCGGTTCCCGGTATGGTACATGACCAGTCCTCAAGCGGTTCTACCTTATTTATTGAACCAATGGCTGTCGTCAATTTAAATAACGAACTTAAGGAACTGTTTTTAAAAGAACAGGAAGAAATCGACCGGATTTTAGCCGAACTCTCCAATCGCGTCGCCGAAAACGCCAACGGAATCCGTCAGGATTATACGGTTCTGGCAGAACTGGATTTTATTTTTGCAAAGGCCGAGCTTGCTAAAAGTTACAACGGTGTAGCTCCTGTCTTTAACGAAGAAGGACGGATCAACATCCGCAAAGGACGTCATCCTCTCTTAGATCCAAAGAAAGTGGTTCCGATTGATGTACGTCTCGGTGCGGATTTCCGGCAGCTGATCGTGACCGGTCCAAACACCGGTGGTAAAACCGTCTCTTTAAAAACTGTGGGACTGCTGACTCTGATGGGACAATCGGGTCTGCACATTCCCGCCGGAGACCGCTCGGAACTTGCTATTTTCCATGAAATTTTTGCAGATATCGGAGATGAACAGAGTATTGAGCAAAGCCTGAGTACGTTTTCTTCCCACATGACCAATATCGTCCGCATTTTACAAAAGGCGGATGACCAGAGCCTATGTCTGTTTGACGAACTCTGCGCCGGTACCGATCCGACCGAAGGTGCCGCACTTGCCATCTCCATCTTAAACAAACTGCACCAGTATGGAGCGGTCACCATGGCTACCACGCATTACAGTGAATTGAAAGTTTATGCGCTCTCCACAGAAGGTGTTGAAAATGCCTGCTGTGAATTTGATGTCGATACGCTCAGTCCTACCTACCGTCTGCTGATCGGTATTCCGGGAAAAAGTAATGCGTTTGCCATCAGTTCCAAACTCGGACTGGCAGAAAATATCATTGAAGATGCCAAAGGCCGCCTGAGTGAGCGCGACGTCAATTTCGAAGATATGCTTGCCAATCTGGAACAGAGCCGTATCACCATTGAAAAAGAACAGCTGGAAATCCAGAAATATAAAGCAGAAATTGAAGATTTAAAGAAGAAACTGACCGCCAAAAATGAGCGTCTGGACAACAGCCGTGACGAGATCCTGCGCAAAGCCAATGAAGAAGCCGTACAGATTCTCAAAGAAGCCAAAGACCTTGCCGATGAGACCATCCGCAATTTCAACAAGTACGGACAGGGACAGGCGCCTATGTCCAAAATGGAAAAAGAACGCAGCCGTGTACGTGACAAAATGAGTGCCAGTGAAAAAGCACTCTCCATGAAGAAAAAGGAAACGGTTGAGATTAGTATTCCAGTAACAACAAGGGGGATTTACCACTATCAGATCTATCAGACAACAGAACCAAAGGAAGCTTACGCATGTGATCAAAGTCGTTATGATGTGAGTGTGGAAGCATTTTATAATGAAGCGGATCAGTTTAAAACGGTGACTGTTGTAAAAAATCAAAAGGGTGAAAAAATCGATCAGATCACTTTTTTGAATCGCTTGAACAAAACCAATCCATCAAATCAGACAGCAAAATCTGATTCAAAAAAGAAAGTAAAGACAGGTGATAACGGAACAATGTGGGGATATGTTTT
>URJS01000048.1 GCA_900548205.1 uncultured Roseburia sp.
TATTTTCTCACGTTTGTTTGAACGTTCTACAGAAGTTCTTGCATTGTATTCCAGCTTCCATTCCTTACTGCTTCTTGGTGGATTATTGAATAAGCGAGGATTGTCATTTAAAACTAAATGAACGGTCCGTCCGTATTTTTCATCGGAGCAAGGGGTTTCACAGGTACAGGAAATACAACCGTTTTTCCTGCAGATTTTCGGACATTTAAATTTCATTCTTCCTTTCGCAACTTCCATGCCGTCACGACGCATGCGATGACCGGAAGGACAAATAGGGGCGCCGTCTGTATCAATGGTAAAATCGTTTTTATAAACAGGAGGTCTTCCGCCTTTGCCGTTCAGGTCAATAAACGGTGTGATATTTTCACGTTTGAAATATTGATAATAAGGCATTGCATCGTGTGCAGAATCTAAAAGTACTTTTACTACTTTGTAGTCAGGAAGAAAGGATTTCATTCGGAAAAATGCGTGCAAAAATCCATGAGAATCGTGTTTTGATGCACAGGAAAAATAGGGAAATACAGGAAGATCGCTCTGCGAATCCACAAGCATATACAGATCGTAGCCATGATACCAGCGATCGTTAGACGAATCCCATCCGATATCGCAGTCAGGCTGTGAAAAATAACGGTTACACTCACAAGTAGTGATTCCCTTTTCCTTACAGTCACAGATACGTTTTTTTGCGTTCTCTATGAGATGTGACAACGGGAGTTCCATCACCTGCCATTGCAAGCGAATCCGGATGTATCAGATCCTTTGAGGCAGAAACATCCACGAATTCCCGCTTATAAATTTTGAACAACGAAACATATGGCTGCTCATCCAAATGAAATGCTGTACGTTCTAATTGAGGGAGAAGCTCGGCGACAGTGATCTTTTCAATGGATTCTGCTTTTGCACCTTTTGCTTTTGGCTTTTTGACTTTTTTCTTTTTGAGAGGATGTTCGTCGGGCAAAAGGTTATCTTCATGCGAGTCCCAAAGCCTGTCAAAAAAGTCATAGAAAGTACCGACACCAGGGGTGTCGCCGAATTCAAAACCGCTAAGGATGGCATAAAGAGGATTGAGCTTTAGTTGAGCAGACCAGTCAGTAATGGAATCCACTTTAAAATCAATGGATAAGAGGTAGGAACGCTGCATACAGGAGGGTGTTCTTGGTTTAGGACCAAAAACAGAATACTTGCTGCGGAGTAACTCGTCTGTATAGGAGAGATCGAGATGCCAGAAACGTTCGATAATTTCCCAGGTGGAAGGAGCAAGAGCATTTGGGTTAGGATAGTATTTACGAAGATTTTCAGTAACAAAGTTTTGGTAGTCGGTATGACTTCCACAGTTAATAGGTAACAATAAAATCGCCACCAGTCGAAAAAATAAAATATATTCAATCGACTTCGCCGCAAATTTTTGGCAATTTATCAATCGATTTTGGCAAAAAGTGGGAGATTTTATAAAAAAGGAATCTACAAGCCTTAATTTTATCGGGCTGAAGATTCCGAGAGATTATAGAAGTGGAATGGAGGTCGTAAAATGGCACAGAAAAAAGTTTATGACGAGGAATTTAAAGTTCAGGCTGTGAAGCTGGGAAGGGAAATCGGTTTCAGTAAAGCTGCAAAAGAGCTTGGCATCAATATAGATACGCTTTATGGCTGGAATAAACGCGCAAAGGACGCCAAGCTGGATCTTGGACCGGGAAGCCATACGCCGGATACCGCAATGAGTCTCACGGAGGAAGTACAAAAGCTCAGATTGCAGAACAGAGAGCAGGCAAAGGAGCTTGCCCGTTTAAAAGAGGAAAACGAGTTTCTGGCGGAAGCAAGAGCTTTTTTCGCCGCGAGCCGTCGGAAGTCAGCAAAAACCGGAGAATGCGTTTTATCGCTCAAACGACAAACGGCGGCACGGTTAAGAGGAAAACTGCGCTTTATTGTCATGCGCTTGATGTAACAAGGCAGGGATTTTACTGGTATTTGAAACACCGGAATAATCCGTGGAAATATGAGGAAATTGCTGAAAAAAATGCGTGGTATTGTGGCGGAGGACGAATGCAACGATACTTATGGACGCTGTCGGATGTACCAGGCTCTGAAACTGAAATTTCCGGACAAAAAGATACCCAGTGAAAGAACCGTTTACCGGATTATGGAAGAAACAGGACTAAGCCATAGACCGAAGTGTAAGCCGAATGGAATCACAAAGACTGAGCGGAATGCCCGCAAAGCCGAGGATTTGCTAAAGCGTAATTTCAGATCCGCAAAGCCGCTTGAGAAATGCGTCACGGATATCACAGAAATCCCCGCCGCAGATGGTAAGCTTTATGTCTCGGCGATTTTTGACTGCTATGACCTTGGGGTACTGGGGATTGCAATGGCAGATCACATGAAAGCGGAATTATGCGTGGACACAGTTCGGAATGCAGGGAAAGCTTTCCCTGCATTCCGCGGGGCGATTCTTCACAGCGACCGCGGAAGTCAGTATACAAGCGCATGCTACAGAGGGGAGCTTGCGCGCACCGGAATCATACAGAGCATGAACAGTGATGGAGGCAGATGCCATGACAATACACGCTGTGAGGCGCTGTGGGCGAGGATGAAGGCGGAACTTCTGTATGGTAGGTATGAAGCCAAAAAGATGAAGCTTGAGGAACTGAATACTCTGATTTGGAGATACTTCATCATTTACTGGAATACTCGGAGGATATGCTCGACCAATGGCGGTCTGCCGCCAATGCTCAAAAGAAAACAGTACTATGAATCATTGGAGCAGGCAGCTTAAAGATTCCGTGAAGAAAATGTGTAAAGTAATATTGACAATATCAGTTCCTTGATCAGAGTGCAGGATCAGCCCGTCATTTATCGTCGGCTGCAAATCCAGTGCTTTCTGCAGTGTGCGGATGGCAAGGTCACTTGTGATATGTCTATCTGTTATACTGGCAACTACACTCCGGTCATACAAATCTATGATTGTACAGTTATAGCGTACATCATGGTTCTTCAAAAACAAATAGGTAAAATCTGTACACCATTTTTGATTTGGTCTTTCAGCAATAAAATCCTGCTGGATCTTGTTTTCAAAAATCCAGTGTGGTTTACCATGTACATATTCCGGCTTTTCCGACGAACGACAGAGCGCAGACCTATTTCCGTATTCATGTATTTATGAATCGTTGCCGGACTGTAAACGTATCCTCTGCGTACAAGATAAACGGTTATGCTCCGATAACCGTCCACTCCCTTATGTGCGTGGTAAATGTCCCTAATTTGCGCCTGTACCTCTGATTTTTGGGTATTATAATCTGCCTTCCGACATTTCCGGTAGTTATAGTAAGCATTCGAACAGATATTTAACCGCCTGAGCAGCCAACGTAAGCCGAAAAATTTATGATATTGTTCGAGAAACCAGTAAGCCTCTAATCGATTTCCTTTGCAAAGAATGCCGCCGCTTTTTTTAGGAAAAGAATCTCCTTTTTTGACTCTTCCAGTTCTTTACGAAATCGTAAATTCTCTTTCATCAGTTATGCCTCATTGGGAGAGTAAGGATTGAAAACGGCTTTTTCACTGCATTCTTCACTAAATTCAGCACACCACTTGGAGATGGTTGTTTTTGCTACACCATACTCGGCAGTGATGCTTTTGTAGGTACATCCTTCTTCCAAATGGAGACCTACAATTTTCTTTTTAAATTCAGGTGTGTAACTTTGTGGCATAACAATTCCTCTTTTCTTTCTAGAATGATTATATCTGATTAGCCACTGCTGTTACAACTTTACTATAGCACTACAAAACGAGCACTCGCGCTGACTTCACGTAAATTCGTTCGCTTGGTTTATGGATTGCTGGCCAGAAACCAACTGTACTCCGGTGTATCGCTGGATACATCAAATGAATAACTGTTTTTAACCTATGTTTTCTCATAGGTCTGTTAAAGTTACCCTTTTTCTGAAAAACATATCAAAATCTTTTCAAAAATCATCTTAATATATCACCAGATTGCTTATAATTACATCGTAACGCTTTTGTCGTTGCAAAAGCGATTACTTTTTATGGCATAAAAGATGTTCCGCAGGGATCACAAAGCTGTTAACTATCCTCAGCCCTCTGTCTCTCTCAGCCGCTCCACGATCGTCTGTCTCGCCACAACGCGGTAGACAAGCAGCGGAACGATAGCGCCAAGCACTGCCAGAACCGGGGCGATGATAAGGATTGGCGCCACGGTCAGCCGGTAAGTAAAGAACCAGAACATACTGCTCATTGCAGACGCCATGACATGTCCTGACAGCAGGGAGAGCACAAGCGCAAACACCGCAGAGCCAAGCGCATACAGCAGTCCCTCATAGACCAGCATTCCCTTCAGCTGTCTGCCGCTCATACCGATCGACTGGAGCATTGCAAATTCGCGTTTTCGCGTGATGATCCCGGTCAGGATCGCATTGACGAAGTTCAATACGCCGATCATGCCGACGATAAAGCTTAGCACACCGCCCAAAAGCAGGAACATACTGCGGAAGCTCTCAAACTCCGCCTGATATTTCGCCTTGCTCTCATAGTCATAGGAAGGATTTACGTTTGTTGTGTAGTCCTCCAAAAACTGTTCCATCAAAACATTCGCCTGATCTGTCGTGTCAAACGCATACAGCATGACGGCGTCGCTTCCGGTATCTCGGATAAATGTCTGGTCATTTAAGACAAACTGATCCGCCCCGTAATAGCGGTAGCTGAGCGCGTTCGGAACACTCACAAGCGCCACAACCTCATACTCTTTTTCGGTGTACTTCAGCGTGCGCGTATCAACAGGACGGTCGCCGATCGCATCAAGGTCTTCATAAATCTCTCCGGTGTCGGGATTGTAGTATTCAACCTCCTCCACATACCGCAGCTTGACTTTATCTCCGACCTTCGCCCAGTGAGAATCCATTTCCGCTGTTCCATAATCATCCTCCATGTACACCGCCGCGATGTAATTGCCCCCCGGCTCGTAGAGCTTGCGGAGATCGCCCTCCAGCACATGCAGCCGGTCCAACGCATAAGCTTCCATTCCCAAAAGCGATACACGGTCCATGAGCTTACCGTCCTCCGTCTTTTCCGCCGACGCAACCTTTTCGTCCAATTGTTTTTTGGAATACCAGCTACTATACAACTGCCGGTAGTATTCCTCGCTGACAAACTCCTGCGCTGCTTTTGTCTGCCCGTATACCTTACCACCCTCCGTAATACCTCCGAAGTCGGCAATACTGTCCACCACACCATCCTCCACAGCGGCTTCTGCCGAAAACATTGAACCAACCCGAAAATAGGAAGCGTTTGCAACGATAAAATCGCTCACGGAATTGGAGGCAAGATATTTGTCCATATCAAATCCTCTTGTGAACAGAACCGTGGTGTTTAGCAGCACGACCGCCAGAGAGAGCGACGCGACCGTTACGATCGTCTTACTCTTGCTCCTCCCGAGATTTGCAAGCGCCAGTGAAAAAAGAGAAACACCCTTTTTATTGACATAAGAGTGGCTCGCAAAGCGTGCCGCTCGTTGTTTTCTGCGGGTGGTCTTTTTTATATCGCTGCCCTCCGTATAGCGCACCGCCTCGATCGGTGAAATTCTTGCCGCCATGCGTCCCGGCTTCGCGCAGGAAAGCAGCACAGTGAGCAGGGAAAAGACAGCCGCACCGAAAAAGATCAGTGGATTTACGGACACCACATCCACTACCATGCCGTTTAACCGACTTAACACCACCGGAGTCAGCCATGAACCAATCAGCCAGCCCATAAGCAGTCCAAGCGGGATGCCGCAGCCGGAAAGCAGCATCGCCTGATACCGAAGTAACCGCTTCACCTGCCGTCCGGTCGTTCCGATCGTCTTTAACAAACCGTAAAAACGGATGTCGCCAACTACGGAAATACGAAATACATTGTAAATGATCAGGTATCCGGTAAAGATGATAAGCAGTAACATTCCGGCGATCGCAAATACCACGCTAAGATCCATGCTTTCGGAAAGCTGCGCTCCCGTATAGCCCCAGTTCACACCCTTGCGGATATAGGGCAGCTCCTCGCCGCTTGGATCCTCACTCTGATAGCCGTGATTTGCCAGAATCGTATCGAGATCATCTCCGATATTCGCCGAGCTCTTTAGCATCACGTCAAGATTAAAGCTTCCGGTCATGTTATCTTTTCCCGGAGGCGTCACGCCGACCTCCTGCAAAATGGCATCCACCCGACTCTCCGGGATCAAAATATGACTGGCAACGATCGCCTCGTCCCGCTCCCACCAGCCGCACAGCGTAAAGGTCTGCGTCGTCTTAATTCCGTCCACCAGAAAGGTGATCGTGAACTCTGCGCCAAGCTCCGGTGTAACGCCAAGAAGCTCCAGAACGCTAATATCTGTCGCCGCCTCGTTCGTTCCCTCCTCCGGAAGTCTTCCCTCGATCGGATTGCAGTACATCCAGTGCGCGTTATTTTTGTCACTGTAGCTGATCTCCACCTGACTTTTGTTAAACGGGACATCTCTGGGCATTCCCAAAAAACGCCGCACTCCGTATTCCTTGATCATTGGATCGTCCTTTAATTCCAGATACTGCTCTTTTGTCAGGCGTTTAAATCCTCCATGCGAAAAACCTCCGACCTGCCGGAAATTCGACTCCTGAAACGAATCGTTAATCGACAGCGCGATCGTAAACAGCGCCGTAAATAAAATCGTGGTGAGCGCGATCGCAAGCACGGCGATGATATTTCTTGTCTTTGACGCCGCGAGGCTTTTGCGCGAGAGATTGCCAATACATTTTTTGTTTGCCACACGAATCATCTCATCACCCCCTCACTGCGATGCGGCCGTCTTCGATGCGGATGATCCGGTCTGCCATCTGCGCGATCTCTTCATTGTGGGTGATCATGACGATCGTCTGTGCAAAACGCTCACTCGTCACCTTGAGCAGTCCCATCACGTCCTGACTGGTGCTGCTGTCTAAGTTTCCCGTCGGCTCATCCGCTAAGATGATTGCCGGCTTTGCCGCCAGCGCCCGCGCGATCGCCACGCGCTGCTGCTGTCCGCCGGAAAGCTTGTTCGGCAGATTGTTCAATTTTTTCTCAAGACCTAACGTCTCAATGATTTTCTTTACATATGCCTCGTCCTCACGGTTTCCGTCAAGCTGGATCGGCAGCACGATGTTTTCATATACGCTTAACACCGGAATGAGATTGTAATTCTGGAACACAAAGCCGATCTTCCTGCGGCGGAATACCGTCAGCTCCTCGTCCTTTAATTTGGAGAGCTCTCTCCCGTCCACCGTCACGCTCCCGCTGGTCGGACGGTCAAGCCCTCCCAGCATATGAAGCAGCGTCGATTTGCCCGAGCCGGACGTGCCGACGATCGCCACAAACTCGCCCTTCTCCACAGACAGATCCACGCCGTCTAATGCGTGCACCTCGGTCTCCCCTTTTCCGTATATCTTTTTCAGATTCTTCGTCTCTAAAATTGTCATAAAAGCCTCCGTTCCGAAACGGCATGGCGCGCCGCTTCCCTCATGTTGTTTTCTACAAGACAAACTTTAGCACAAGAATCTTTCCTGCTTCTTTCTGAAATCTAACAGTTTTGAAAGATTTGCTACTCCAAAATATGCACCTCTCTGTATTTCTCACGGCAATCCCTGTATACCTCCGGCGCGACATTCTGCCCGTTCACTTCGTATTCCTGCACCACCGTTCCCTCCAAAATCGTTTCTTCGGTATAAGGCATATCATCTTCATCAAAAAAATGGTCGACATTCTCCAGCAATTCTTCCTCGGTATAATTTCCACTGGATTGACTCACCGAGTGAAGATCATCCCTGACCTTTACCTCATTCTCCCGCACCTCAAATGCACTCATATAAGCAGCAGACCCCATAAAACCACCTGCTGCACCTCTCGTTCCCAAAAGAATTTCCCCCGTCTCTGTGTCAAGCCAGAAACAGACCCTGTCTCCTAGTGCAGAGCCGCCGCATTCATAGCCTGTAAGAAGTAATTTCAGAGAATCATCTGAAATTCCATAAAATGCACTGTCTGTCAACGGAGACAGAAAAAAACCATCAGAAAAAGGCTTCTCGACACAGTACAGCACGGGCTCCTCCATGCCCTCCACAGAAAACAGCTTAAAAATCTTCCGGCAATTTTCTTCATCCCACGCACCGTATGTTTGCTCCTGCGAAACTTCTCCATCTGCATTTTGAACCTCTACGGCTCTGCCGTGCGTCAACTCCCAGTACAACTCCATGCGCGGCGTAATATGATTGACAAGGAGGACTTTAGAACCCGCAACCCTTTTCCATCCATCCAGCGAATACTCCCAGCCCTTTCCTGTCTCATGCTTCCCTCTTATATACTCCTCCTCTGTACTTTTCTCTCCCGCAAACGTATAATAATCGCGCGTACCATTTTCCCTGACACAATCTAGGATCCCATCGCCGCGCCAAATATACTCATATTCCACCGGGACGATTTCTTCCCCCCGGGAGTCGATCACGCCTGTCAGACTGTTTCTCCGTACCTGGGCGATCCCGTCCTCAAAATAACTGACGTCATCATAGACAGCCTCGATGACCACATCCCCCTGTTGATCGAGAAAGCCGTATTTTCCATCTACGCTAAAATAAGCCAGTCCATCATGAAAAGAACTGACACTGTCACAATTCAGGAAAAATACAGGTTTCCCGTTTTTATCCATAAATCCATAATTTTCCTCCGTGGCGAAATATGCCAGTCCCTCCGAAAAGGGAGCGGCGTCCAGATATTCAAAAGGAATCGCCACCTCTCCCCCGCGATTTAAAAAACCATATCTTCCATTCTTCCGCACGCAGCCCAGCCCCTCTGAAAAAGGATAAGCGAACTCATATTCTGTGTCAGCGATCAGCTTCCCGCTGCGGTCTGCATAGCCAAAACGATCCTCTCGTTTTTCTCCCTCCTGCTTTTCCCTGCCATAGATACAAAAAACCCCCTCGGAATAGATCATATGACCCAGGATGTAATCCGCATCGTCATATTCCAGGTTTGCAGGCAACAGCTTCGGCTGCGCGCCTGTGCCTTCATTTTCTATAAAATAAATACGGCTGTAATGAAGCTTTGGTTTCACAACGGAAACCACTTCCGCCGCCACAGACTCCCCTCTGGTGCAAAAAAGAAAGGGAAGGATCCCCACCGTCAAAAACACGATTCTTGTAAAAATATCTTTCGTTCTCATATCTTTCCCCCACGCTTATCTCCGTCACAAAAGTTGCCATCCGATCAACAAGAGCAGCCCCACTATCGTCAACACCCACCGAAACAGTCTTATCGAATTGCAAATCTTTTTTTCTTCCTTTTGTAATAATTGCTTCTCCCGTTTATACCAGCCGCCGCCCTTCGGCAATTTTTCAACCAGACTTTTTTGAAGTCTTACGATCTCTGCAAGATATGGTGTTGTTAAATCATGCCCAATAATCCCAGAGAGTCCTCTTTCCCGGTTTTTCCCCTCTCTGATCCATGCTTCTATATGTAAAAATCCGGCTTGATACTCATATTTGAAAAAAACAGCTTTTTTAAATTCTTCCCCAGCCCGTCGTCTGCTCTCCAATGATCTGCGCAAAAGCAATCCTCCTGTCTCCATACAGTTTTATAAAAACATTCCTCCTTCAAAAAAGATTGAATCTCATCCACCACGACTTTCTCCGGCAAATGCAGCTCTATATCCTTGATATACCTGCGAATAGCCGTTTTCTTGTTCCCCCTCATACCCTTTCCTCCTCTGCATCTGCACCATACCTTCTCTCATCCACCGCCGCCAAAAATACCGAAAAGACCGAACCCTCGCCGGGTCTTGAAGTCACCTTCAGATAGCCGCCCTCGCCGGAGATGATCTGGCGCACCAGATACAGCCCGATGCCGACGCCCTCCTCTCCGGAAACCTCCATTCCCCGGTAAAAGCGGCCGAACACCTTTGCCTGCTCCTCCTCGGAAATTCCAATGCCGTTGTCCTCCACATCGATGCGGCAAAACAGCTCATAGGGTGTGACGCGCACCGACACCTCGCCGCCCTGTGGCGTATATTTGATGGCATTGTCCAGCAGATTTAAGAGAGCCTCCTCCGTCCACTTCTCGTCAAAAATCGCCCTCTGCCGCATCGTGCTCTCATCCGAAAGGAGCCTGACTCTGATCCGCTTTGCCGCCGCCTTCTGCTCCTGCGCCGCCACCGCGCGGCTTAGCATGGGGAGCACCTCATGCTCCTTCGGGCGCAGCGCGAGCACACCCGTTTCCAGACGCGACGTTTTCACAAGGGCATCGATCAGAAACTGCAGCTTCTGCGCCTGGAGCCCCAGCGCCTCCACATATGCTCTGCCGCGCTCCGGCAGGGTTTCCTCCTCCAGCAGACCCGTATAGAGCAAAATATTGGCAAGCGGCGTTTTGGTCTGATGCGAAATATCCCCGATCAGCGTCTTGATCTTGTCCTTCTCCTCGCCGAGATTCCGCGCGGACACAGCAGACGCCGAGAGATAACGGCTGTATTTTGCCTCCACCGCCGAGCAGAGACTCTCGTCAAACGTCTGCTCCAAAAACGTGCCCTCCGCCGCATCGTCCAACATTCTTGACAAGTGCGTTAAGGTGTCCTTCTCCCTTTTCCGAAACCAGAATGCCGCAAAAAGGGATGCCACAGCAAAAAGGGATGCTGCTGCACAAAGCACCGCAAGGATCGTCAGAGCCTCCATCTACTTTCCCTCCCATGTATAGCCGATGCCGTACACCGTCTTTAGATACTGCGGCTTGGAGGGAGTTTCCTCCAGCTTGTCACGCAGACGCTTGACCGTGACGGAAAGCGCATTCTCGTCCACATATTCCGCGCCGTCTGTCCAGATACGGTCCACCAGATCGGCACGGCTTAACACACGCCCACGGTTCTCCACCAAAAGGCGCAAAAGCTTCTGCTCCGTCTTGCTCAATGTCACTTCCGCGCCATTCTTCCGGTACTCCATACGCTCAAAATCAAACGCAAACGCATCGATGCAGATGCGTGTTTCCCCTGCCGCCGTCTTCCGAAGCTGCGTGTTGACTCTGGCGCGCAGCACAGCGAGAGAAAACGGCTTCGTGATGTAGTCGTCTGCGCCGGACTCAAGCCCCACCACAATATCCGTCTCCATATCGTTTGCCGTGATCAGAATGATCGGCATCCGGCTGCTCCCCCGCAGCTCCAGCAAAAAATCAAGTCCGTTTCCATCCGGCAGATTGATGTCCAAAAGCATCAGCGCAAAGTCCGTTTCCGCAAGCGCGGTCCGCGCGTCGCCAAGCGTCCGCACCACCGTGACCGCAAGCGTTTCGCCCTGCAGTGCAATGCGGATCCCCTGCCCGAGCGCAGGGTCGTCCTCCACGATCAGAATCCGGCGTAATTCCATGCTATCCAATGCCGACCGCCCCCTTTGCCAGACGGTCCGCCTCCTCGTTTCCGGCGACGCCCGAGTGCCCCTTGACCTTCACAAAATGGAGCGTGATCCTGTCGCTCACCGAGGCGATATAGTCGTGGTATGCCGCCGTGCCCTTTTTGTTTCGCTTCCAGCTTCCTTCCGCCCACATCTGGATCCCCATGTAATCGTAGTAGATCGTCAGCTCCCCCAGTCCAAGCTCCAGCGCCTTTTCCACCGCCGCGATGCTGCCTAACACCTCGCCCGCCACATTGCGCATGGACGCCATCTCCGCGTCCTCTCCCGCGCCCTGCAGAACCTCCTTCACTCCGCCGTGCATAAGAAACCCGCCGTAGCCGTAGATTTTCTTTGGCGCATTGTAGGAGCCGTCCACAAAAGCGTAATTTTCCGGCATCACATCTCCCACAGACGCTTCCGCTTTCTGACCGTATGCCGCGCCGGACGCCGTTCTTCCAGACTGCTGCCCCCCCATATCCCCCTGCACAAACCTCTCCGCTTCCGCTCTGGTCGGAAAACTCTTGTACACGGCGCCGGGAAATCCGTGCACCATCGCCTTACATTCCTCCCATTTCATATAAACGCCGGGTGTTTTTCCAATTTTTACTGCGTAATATTTGACTGCCATCGCTGCTTTGTTCTCTCTTTCTTTTCACTTTTCAAATGCTCGCCATGATCGCTGACGCTCATTTTATCATATAATACAAAATCCCATAGAGCTCCCGCACATAATAGGTCGGCAGGTACAGAAAAAACGTCCGGCTCGGCGTGCTGTAGCTTTTCATTCCAAGACGCTCCGCCGTCTTCTGGGCGCGGTATGCGTGAAATTCACTCGTCACGATCGTGATGTCCCCGTCAATCCCATGTTCCTCCAACAGCTCTCTGGAAAACCGCAGATTCTCCTCCGTATTGACAGATGCATCCTCCACCAGCAAACGCCTCCCGTCAATGCCCCGCTCTGTCAGGTAACGGTACATACATTCTGCTTCGCTGATTGCTTCTCCTCTCCCCTGACCGCCGGAAAGCACACAGTATGCCTTAGGGTTTTCCACCAGATACACATACGCCGCGTTTAACCGCTCCTCTAAAATCCGGCTCGGTTTCTCCCCCTTCACGCTGCAGCCGAGCACCACCGCCGTCGTATTTTTCGGCGGACGGTTAGATGCTGCCCGCACCATTCCGATCGTCTCAACCGCTGCGATCAGAAAGCATGCCGTCGCAATCGCAGACAAACACAGGAGCAGGCCCCGGCTGCCGGGGTTCCTCCAAAGCTCGCCCACTCGATGATTGACCTTCTCATAAGAAATACCATAAGAGAGCACTGCCATAGACGCGAGCATGCCCGTCCCATTTCCGATATTAATAATTCCGTTTACCACAAACGGCAGCGAAAACCATAAAAAGAATATGCCTCCCACCGCCGCGATCAAATTGTGCATTCGTTCCATTTCCTCTCCCTCTGGAAAGTTTTCCCATAAATCCTTTCCGACGCAGTACAATCCCCCCAAAGGTTTTGTTTGCCGGCAAGCAAAAAAGTTCCAAAGCTTTGTACCCTCTGATACAGACCTTCGGAACCTCTGACAGGCTTTATGAGATTTCCAGCTTACAATTTGCCCGCATATTTAACGGACACTCATAGACATTCTCCGCATTGAGCTTTGCAATATAAGAAAGCGGGCACTTTCTGCAGTCGCCGTTTGTAAAATCTCCCGCAACCTCAAATGTCAGTGTCGCTGTCTTAACTCCGTAGGATGCTTCCTCCTCCTCGCGCAGATGCTCCCAGCTTAATACCTGACCACAGGCGCCGCATTTCTCCTCTCCCAATGCAACCGCTCTCTTACAGGTCGGACACGCATAATACTTCACACCGTCCTGCTGTGTGATCTCTACCACGTCTGCCGGAAATTGCTTAATCAATTCTGTTCTCAAATCATCCTGCATGATCATCGCTCCTTTATCCTGTGTACTTGTCACTTTCTTTCCCTATAGTATCACAATTCAGCCTCCAAGCGCAACATCCAGTATCATCATAATTAAAAAACCCGCGGCAAAGCCAAGCGTGCCGACATTGGAATGCTCCCCCTCCGACGCCTCCGGCAGCAGCTCCTCCACCACGACATAAATCATCGCGCCTGCCGCAAACGCCAGCAGATACGGAAGCATCGGTGTGATGATCCCTGTTAAAAGTATCGTGACTGCCGCCGCGATCGGCTCTACGATCCCGGACGCCACACCGTAAAAGAAGGATTTTTTCCGACTGCCTCCCTCACTCTTTAACGGCAGAGAGATAATTGCGCCCTCCGGAAAATTCTGGATCGCAATGCCAAATGAAAGCGCCATCGCACCTGCCAGCGTAATCCCCGCGCTTCCCGTCAAAAGCCCGGCAAACACAACTCCGACAGCCATACCCTCCGGAATATTGTGAAGCGTCACCGCGAGCACAAGCATCGTCGTTTTTTTCCACTGCCCCGGCATACCCTCCGGCTTATTTGCATTCAAATGCAGATGGGGGATCAATCTGTCCATCCCAAGCAGAAAAAAAATACCGCATACAAAGCCCACTGCTGCAGGCACAAAAGAAAACCTTCCCATCGCAGGCTCCGCCATCTCGATCGCCGGGATCAGAAGCGACCACACCGACGCCGCCACCATCACACCCGACGCAAAGCCAAGAAGCCCCTTTTGCACCAGACGATTTAATTCATCCTTTAAGAAAAACACACACGCCGCACCAAGCGCAGTTCCCAAAAACGGCAGCAATAATCCCACAGCCAGCTGCATAAACCATTCTCCTTCCCGTCTCTTATTTTTCCATGAAATTTAAAATATAATCCACAGTCTCCTGCCACTGTTCCTCTCTCGGAAGATACGCCTCACCGTCTCCCTTTTGCACCCCGTAATTTCCAAAGCCCGCATGATTTCCGCCCTCGATCACATACTCGGTAAGCCGCGCTGCAAGCGAAGCAGACTTCTCATACTTTTCTTTATTTAAGACTTCATCCTCGCTGCCGTATAACGAAAGTACCGGAAGCTTCTTAATCTCCTCCGTCGGATATGCCGCAAGCAGGATAAGCCCGGAAAGCGCGCTCTCATGCTCCGCTGCAAACGCCGCCGCCATCGCCCCGCCCAGAGAGTGACCGCCGATATACCACGTTTCTACCTCCGGCAGCTCCTCCATCACACGCTCTGCCGCATTTACGTCAAAAACTGCGAGGCGGTACGGCATCTTCACCAGCACACAGCAGATACCCGCCTGTGCCAGTTCATCCAGAATCGGCGCATACGCCGCCTCCTCCACCTTTGCGCCCGGATAAAAAATAAATCCCGCCGCACTGTCCGTATCCCCGTAAATGATATAGTCCTCCGTCTCCTCCACCTCTTTTATCTGCGGCGTGTAGCTTCCCGCCGCATAACCATCCGCCGCATACGCCCGAAATCCTGTGATCCCAAGCGCCGTCAAAAGCAGCAGAACCGCCGCCGCACGCAGCAGCATACTTCTTCCCTGTTTCATCCCTGTTTTCATCCTATCTGTTATTTATGATACGATAATAAAAGATTTTTGTGACGGGTGCAACCAAAAAATGAGCGGAGACAGTCATTTTTCTGTCTCCGCCCACAAACATCTGCGTTTCTCTACTATTTTTGCTCCGGAAGTCTGCGGTACACATCCACAAGCTCCTTTGCCAAGTCTAAAAACATCATTCCCGTCATCAGGTGATCCTGTCCGTGCACCATCAAAAGCGATATCTCCATCGGATTTCCTTCCGCCTCCTTCGCGAGCATCTCCGTCTGCGCGTGATGCGCCAGCGTCAGCGACTGCTGCGCAGCCTTAAGCTTCTCCTCCGCCTTTGCAAAATCGCCTTCCTTTGCCGCCCAGACAGCCTCCATCGCAGAGCTTTTTCCATCCCCGCCATAGAGGATCAGGCTCATGATCGCCTCTGTATTTTTCTCGTCCATCCTCTTATCCTTTCAGGAGACCGAGCGCAAACTCCAAAACCTTCTGTCCGTTCATCATTCCGTAATCTGCCATCGGAATAACGCCGACCGGAATTCCTCTCGGCTCCATTTTGTTCTTAAAGTCAGCCTCCATAAACCGCACCTGCGGTCCCAAAAGCGCCACGTCAATGTTCTGCTTGTCTGCATGATCCTCCGCCTCCGACGCAGGCACGGCAAAAATCTCCGCCTCGATCCCTGCATCCTCCGCAGCCTTCTGCATTTTGGAAACAAGTAAGCTTGTGCTCATCCCTGCGGCACACGCCAGCATGATCGTTTTCTTCTCCATAAATCAAACCCTCCTTCTCTAACGGTTGATGGAACGCGCAATCATAGACACCGTATGACGGATCCCGCGCAATGCCTTGCTCATGGCATAGATATTTTCCACCGGTGCAACGCCGCCGTAGCCCGCATCGCCGATGTGCTGCATATCCACGCCGCAGATCTTGTTTGCGATCGCAAGCTCTCTGATCGTAGCCTCGTCCGAGCTCTCCTGGCTCGTGCCGATCGCAGACATGACAAGTCCGCCCAGGCGGTGCACTTCCTTCACCACTTCCTTTAACTCCTCCGCGTCAAAGCCCGGCACCGTCCCGACTGCCGGAACCAAGATCACATCTGCGCCAGCCTCCACAAAGCTTTTGGCAACCGCAAGATCTGCCACCGGCTCATCCGAGCCTGCCGCGTGCATTTTCCCGGCGATCACAAGCCCGGAGAAATGCTCCTTGATCAGACGGATGGCGTTCCCGATCTGCTCGTTTGTCACGCCCGTTCCCGGGTTTCCGGTCAGGCAGACAAAATCAAAACCAAGTTCGTCAAGGCGCTTTGCCGTCTCCTCATTCAGCTGACGTCCCTTCGGGATCTCCAGTCTGTCCTCAAGCATCTCTGCCGTAAGGTCTACAGGCTCTAAGTTGACGCCGATCGGCCGTCCGACCAGACGGTGCAGCTCCTTCACAAAATTGTCCCTGTCATGCTCCAATCCAAAAATATGCGGATCTAACACATCCACGCAGTTTAAAAGGATCAGATCGGCGCCGAATGCGCGTGCGATCTCTGCGTTTGTGATATCCCCGATATAGCTCTCTCTCGTTGCAACATTCTCTGATACAACAACACGCCCCTCGCTCGCCCGGATGCTCTGCTTTAACTCTGCGGCACTCATTGCCAGAATTTCTGACGTATTTGCACTAATCAGTCGTTTCATAGTTTCTATTTCCTTTGCGTTTATTTGTTTTCTGTATTTTGTTTTTCTTCTTCCGCCTTAAAGCGCTTCTCTACCGATGCGATAAACGGAAGATAGATCAAAATATCAAGCACGATCAAAACAATCTGTAAGATCGACGCACGGATGCTTCCTGTTGCAAGGAATCCGCTGATGATCGGCGGCGTGGTCCAGCCCGGAGCCGTATAGGTCAGCGGTACAAGTCCCGTTGCCATCGCCGCGTATGCCACAACAAGATTGACGATCGGCGCGAGCACGAACGGAAGGAGCAAAAGAATATTTAACACAACCGGAAGTCCGAACATCGTCGGCTCGTTGATATTGAACAGTCCCGGAACAACCGTGAGCGGTGCAAGGGTCTTTGCCTGCTTGCTCGCGTGCTTTCTGCGCGCCAGCCATGCCAGTGCAAGCACAAGTCCGATCGTCGCTCCCGCGCCTCCTATGTACACAAAGTTATCCATAAACGGTGTGGTAAAAATATGCTTGAGCGGTTCTCCTGCACGGAACGCCTCTGTGTTCTCACCAAGATTTGCAAGCCAGATCGGCTCCATGATCTTATTTACGATATTTCCGCCGTGCAGTCCCACAAACCAGAGTGAGCTGCAGCATAACACAAGAATGACAACACCGACAATATTATTTCCAAGCAGCCCAAGCGGTACGCCAAGCACTGTCTTTGCGATCATGTGCAGATTTGGAAGCCCAAACGCATCCAATACGCCGTATACGATCAGCCATCCCACGATCAGCGCTGCGCCCGGCAAGATCGCGCTGAAGCTCTTTGACACTGCCGGCGGCACACTCTCAGGCATCTTGATCCGGATATTGTGATTAATGAACCACTGGTATACCCAGCCGTTGATCAGACCGAGTACGATCGCAACGAACAGACCCTGCGCTGCCATATAAGTAGTCGGCATTCCGTTTCCTGCCTCACCGCTCACAAACGGCGTCACCAGAATAAATGTGGATAATGAGATAATACCCGCGGAAACTCCGTCCACCTTGTACTGCTTTGCAAGACTGTGCGCAATACCGAAGCTTGCGACAAGACCGATGAGTCCGAAGCTGCTGTCAGAACCCTTCCATAAATAGGTAGCGATTCCCATATCACCCAGCCATTTCTCCAGAGGCGGGATCGCAAAACCCGTCGCGATCACCATTAACAGAGAACCGATAATGATGAGTGGCATTGCCAGCGTAATACCGTCGCGCACGGCGATCAAACATTTGTTTGCCGCCATCTTTGCGGCTACCGGCATCAGTTTTTCATTTAAAAATTTGTTCATAACCTTCTCCTTTTCTTTTATTTATTTTAAATTATAACTTATAATTCCAATTTTGTATATAATTATTTCTATTTTATAATCAATATCATCTTTTTCAACAAATTTATCTCTTATTTTTTATCTATTATTACCAGTTAATAGTTTTCTATATTTTTATTTTTGTTTTAATTATT
>URJS01000049.1 GCA_900548205.1 uncultured Roseburia sp.
TGAGTATCGGATGAATAACCTTAAAAAAGTTGTTTAGTTTACTGTTGACAATCCATATCAAAGAAAACGGAGTTTACCTATGATCGCACTCAAACTATTGGAAATCAAAGATTTTATGCATAAGCTGCTGTGCACGGAAACATTCGACAATTTTCTCATCCGGGAAGCGGCAATCTGCGGCAGCTGCATGTGGGAGCTGGACGGCACGCTGCATACGGACTTTTATTCCGCGGAGGAACTCACCGCGCAGGGACTCGACGGCGTTTCCTGTCTGCCGTTTCACCACGTCCGCAGCCAATGCTTTTATCTGATCAAGGGAAAACGGACTCCCTCTTATTTTAAATTTGTTTTTCTGCTCTCTCCCGCAAATCTTGCACGGACACTCAAGCAGACAAGCAGCTCCTTTACGCCGGAGGACATTACCGGCATGTTTTTAAATCTGAAATTCCAGCACGGCAGTCTCCTGCTCACAACGGGAATCTCCTACCGTATTTTTTCTGTCGATAAAAGCCTCGAACAGGAGTGGGATGCCCTCGTCAAACGATTCCTCAAGGGACATGAAATTACTTTTGAAGAACTGTAATTTACCGCTTTACATTTATACCCTGTTATGTTATGTTATTCTTAGCTGTTTATAACAGTTAGTATTATTTTTTGGAGGTACTTTTTGATGAAAGGTACAGTAAAATGGTTTAACAACCAAAAAGGTTACGGATTCATTTCTGACGAGTCAGGAAATGACGTATTCGTACACTACTCAGGTCTGAACATGGAGGGCTTTAAGTCCCTGGAGGAAGGCGCTGAGGTAGAATTCGATGTTGTAGAAGGCTCCAAAGGACCTCAGGCAACCAACGTAACAGTAGTAAGATAATTACTGCGCGCGGTAAACATGCTGATAGGCATTGCCGCTTGGATCACAAGTTTCATGTACCTTTTTCTTTAAAATAGACTTGTTTTATTTATTAGATTAAGATATTGTAAACAATGGATTAAAAAAGAGTGCCGGATAACTCTTTTTTATGACATAGGACAACAGCTAATAGCAAAAGCTGTGTCCGCCAATCCTGACGTCAAGTCTTGATGTCAGCGGCTCCGTAGAAAAATAAAGTGTATCATCTCTTAATATGTTCGTATTTCCGTTTAATACATTCTGAATGGACTGATATTCCTTCTCCGTAGGAGCTGCGCTCTCTCTGCTTTTCCATGAGCTAAACTGCACCGGATTCTTCTGGCTCAGTACATCGTAGAGTGTATTCGGATATTTGTCTGAAGCAATCCTGTTAAAGACTACCTCGACTACAGCTTCCTGTCCGACCTCCGGCTCACCGCGTGACTCCAGCCACACAATTTTTGCCAGCAAGTCGATTTCTTCTTTTGTCAGCGAGATATTCCAGCGGTTTGCGGGAGCTGCCGCTGTCTCTGCCACAGGCTCAAAAATCTCTGTCTGCGCTGCCTCTTTATTGCCTTCTGCCGGAACCTCCGTATGCACCTGCTCCGGCTCTGCCACTCTTATTACCTCTTTCTTTGCAATCTCTGTTTCTTCATCTGATTCTGTCGTAAATGAATACTCCGAAAGAATTCTGCACACGCCTGCGGTTACGTCGCCTTTCTCCTCTCCTGCGGCGGCCTCCTGCACAATCGACGGTACGGGACTCTTTGCTCCAATGTTGGCCGTGCCCATCAAGCCGATACAAAATGTACCTACGACGGCTGCGTCCAATATTTTTTTGTTCATTTTTCTCCTTTCCTCAAGAATGATACTATTTATATAAAATGCGTGGCAGCTCACAAAGCTGCCACAACACATTGCTTTATCATACTCAATTATTTCCCAAAGTCAAATTTTTTATACAAAAATAATTGAATATTTTTTCTTAAGTATTCCACAGAAAAAAAGAGAAAGTATGTTCTTTTCGTGGAGAAAAGTCCTTATTAAGGCTTTTCCTCACAAACACATCACTGACCAACCACACAAAAAATCAATCTTTTCACCCAAAAAGATGTTCTATTCTGCATAATTATTTTTGATTTCGCGTAACCCAAGCGCAAATGCGCCCATAATTCCCGGATTCTCTCCCAGCGCCGGAGGAACAATATATTCCTCGATGCGCTCCTCAAGCATCGGATGCGCAATATAACCGCCAAGCAGCTCCTTTACCTTTTGCCGTACCATTGCAAACAGCTTCTGCTGATGCATCACACCGCCCCACAGCACAATCTTCTGCGGAGAATACGTCAGAACATAATTTGCCACTGCTTGCGCGATATAATAGGCCTCAAGCTCCCAGACATCCTCCCTGTCGGAAAGCTGTGACGCAGGCTTTCCATAGCGCGCCTCGATCGAAGGCCCATTTGCCAATGACTCCGCGCAATTCGGATGAAACGGACACCAGCCCTCGTAGGAATCCGACGGATGCTTTGCCAGAAGAATATGACCTGCCTCCGGGTGCATCAGACCGTGCACCAGCGCGCCGTTGCAGTAAACGCCAACGCCAATGCCCGTACCGATCGTGATATAGATTGCCGTGTCGCAGTCCTTTGCCGCTCCCCAGAGAACCTCTCCTAAGACCGCGCCGTTTACATCCGTGTCAAAGCCCACCGGAACGTTTAAAGCACGCTTGAAGGTTCCTACAACGTCACAGCCTCTCCAATCCTTTTTGGGCGTCCGCATAATGTGACCATAGGTTTTTGATTTTCGATCCAAATCCACCGGACCAAAACAGCCGATGCCAAGCGCACCGATCTCCCACTTCTTAAAATAAGCGATCATCTCGTTTAGCGTTTCCTCCGGCTTTCCCGTCGGGATCGACATCCGGTCTGTAATATGTACCTTTGTCTCTGTACCTGCTGTCACTGTCTCTGCGACTGCACACACCATTTTTGTTCCGCCTGCCTCAATTCCTCCTACCAGCATCTGATTCCTCCATTCCGCAGCGATTTTTCACACTAGCTTCTCCTTTTTTGTCTCCTTCTGCCGCGCAGCAGATCCGCATACCAGAACACGATCTCTGCTATGTGAGCAAGATCGCCCTCCCTGCTTCCCGCGCGCCAAAGCTCCTTATAATACATAAACCATGTTTCCAAGCGTTCTGCAAGCTGATCAGCCGTTCCACTACCGCTCTCTCCCGCAAGGACTGCTGCACCGACCTCATTCCAGATCCGGATGCCGTCAATCGTCAGATCAAAAGCGCGCAGACCCGAAATGCTGCGGCTGTCTGTCGTTTCCGCTGTCCGCAAAATATCGGTTCGGATTGCGTCCAGTCTCTTGCCGCCTTGTGCGACCGCCTCCATAGAAACAGATTCTTTTAGGGAAGGGAAGCTGCTCTCATCGCCGCCCAGCTCGTTCTTCTCATAATACATCACAGCATCCCACCATGTAAATACCGAATTTTGCGGAATCTGTGCCAAAAGTCCCACAAGCGTTTCGGAGGAATCATGATATTCCACGCGGGAAATCTGACGGTTTAGCTCCTCAAACGGAATCACCTCATGATTCCATGCAAATGCCGCTCCGTAGATCATTCCCGGAATCGAATATGCCGGATGATTGATATGTCCGAAATCTCCCCAGTCCGTATTTAAAATTCCGATGGCATGATACTTTTTCGCATACCCGCACATTCTAACAATATTGCGATACGACGGCTCGATCAGGTTCATCCACTGATTCCATCCCGCAACACCGGGGCACAGATACTGCTTTACTCCGGTCTCTGCCATTTTCCGGCAAGCATCCTCGGACTGGTCGGGTGCATAGCCCCACGTCAGACAAATAATATTCTCCGGCAGCTCCTTCACCAAAAACGGCTCATCACAGATAACGTCGCCCCAGAACATCGGCTGCTTTCCTTTGTCTGCCAGAAATGTACAAAGCTCGCTGACATACTCAATATACATCCGGTGCACGCCATGCTCCTTTGCATACTCTGCCGATCTTCCCGTTCCAAGATCAAATGTCTCGTCTGCGCACAGATTGAATTTATCCGAGGAAAACAGCGCCAGATATTCCTCCAGCATTCCCTTGATCAATGGGAGCACGCGCGCATCCGTGACATTTACGGTATGATGCCTCATTCTGTCCCAGAAGGAAAACGGCTGTGCTGACGCCTCCGGCAGCTCACAGAGCTCCTCATGGCTTTTGGTTGATAGCAGCGTATACAGATGCCCAAAACTGGCAAGCGACGGAATCAGCTCGATGTTGCGCGCCAGGCAATATTCATCCAGCTCCATGATCTCCTCCGCCGTAAGCGGTGTCTCGTCTCTCCACAGCTCCGAAAGACCACGGAACAAATAGGTATGCTCAATATACAACTGAAACTCGTTGATCTTATAACGACACAGACGGTCGACCGTCTCCTTTAGGGCATCGAGTGTGAACACACGGCCTCTCGTCTGATCGAGATAGTAGCCGCGATGCTCCATATCAGGCGCATCCGTGATCTCAAGGTACGGCAGCACGCCTCTGCACTGCTCAATGATCTGGCAGAGCGTCTGAACTGCGTAAAATACACCTGCGCCGCTTCCTCCCTCACAGACAATGCCGCCCGCTCCGATCAAAAGGCGGTACGCTTCTCCCGTAAGCTCATCAGACAGGGAAAAACAAATATCCCCTTTTCCCGCTTTCCCCTTTAAGATACGCGGGCAAAATCCCGTCCACTTCTGTATGCAGTCCTTTAAAATTCCCGCACTGACGTTTCCGTGCCTTCCAAGCTCCGGCGCAATCACGATCTGACTGTCATATGCCAGCGCAAAGCTGCCCTCATACACCTTCTTGCTCTTTGGCTGCGGTATTATATAAAATTCCCTCTCCATAATTCATTTCCTCCATCCATCAGCAGAAGCTCCTGCTCACCCTCTGCCGCCTTCCATGTCCGATCATTTCCATAAATATACAGTCTTTCCCGTTCAATGACAAGTTCCGTCTCCCTCGTTTCTCCCGGCGCAAGCCACAGCTTTGCAAATGCGACAAGCTCGCGTTCCCTCGGAACAATCTCACAGCTTTTAAGCCTGCGGTAGCATTGCAGCACAACTGCATCCTCCCACATCCCCGTGTTTTTTATCACACAGTGCAGCGTGAGCTGTTCCTTTGCCGCGTCAAGCCGCACATCATCACAGGAGAAAGAGGAATAGCCAAAGCCCTCACCGAACGTATAGAGCGCGCCGTCCTCCTCGTCGCAGTAGCGCATCGCCCCATACGATCTGCGATGATCATAATAAACCGGAAGCTGTCCCACGCTGCGCGGAAGGGAAACCGGAAGTCTGCCGGAGGGCGACCTCTCTCCATAGATCAATTTCGCGATCGCTGCCCCTCCCATGGGTCCCGGATAAAATGCGTACAAGAGTGCATCCGTCTTTTCTTTGATCTCCGGGATGGCATACGGTCTGCCCGCTACGGTCACTGTGACCAGCGTCTTTGCTGCCCCCGCCACCGCAGTAAAAAGCTTCCCCTGATCGCCCGGAAGTCTCAGGCTTGCACAGTCCACGCCCTCCCCACAGTCCATCTGCATCCCTCCAGATTTTAACGCAGCACCGTTTTTTGCAAACTCTGCCCCCGAAAACCGGCTGGAAGATCCTCCAAGCGCTAAAATGACAACATCGCTCCACGCTGTAAGGGCACGCGCTTCCTCCAGATCATCCCCTGTGCTAAGCCGCAGCTCTCTCCCCGCCGCCTGCTCGTTTAACCCCTGCCAGATCGTCCTGCCGCACCCTTGACGAAGCGGCGGCGAATAATCGCCGAGCTGCCGGTACAGATCGTCTGCTGCCGGTCCGATCACCGCGATTTTTTCTTCTGCCTGCCGGCGCGGGAGCGCCCCATTCTCATTTTTTAATAAGACGACGGACTCCTCCGCCAGACGCATCGACTGCGGGTACTCCCCATAAGAAAAGGTCTGCGCAGCACCGTCCGTCGGGTACTCTGCCACGCGCCTGCCATCCGCCCCGATATAGGGTTTCTCAAAAAGATCCTGTTCATATTTCAATGTCAGCACACGCAAGACGGCACGGTCGATATCCTCCATCCGTACAAGCCCTCTCCCAAGCGCTTCATCCAGTTTAAAAAACGCTTCGTCCCAAAGTCCGACATCGACGCCTGCCCGCAATGCCAGCGCCGCAGACCTCACATTGTCTCCCGTCATCACATCGAGCTGGTCAATGGCAGCACCATCCGCCATCACCACGCCGTCAAATCCGAATTCCCCACGCAGGATCCCGTTTAAAAGCGCCTCATTTGCATGACAGTAAATGCCGTCGATCTCATTGTACGCCGCCATCACGCCGGAGACGCCAGCCTTACAGCAGGCGCGCGCCGCCGGAAGATGGATTTCGCGAAGCTCCCGCTCCCCGATCCGCGCAGCGCTTGCATTCACACCGCCCGTTGTCTCTCCCTGCGCGCAAAAATGCTTCGCGACTACACCGACGCCCTGCTTTTGGATACCACTGACCACAGCCTCCGCCATACAGCCCGCCAGATACGGATCCTCTCCAAAACATTCCTCGCTTCTTCCCCAGCGCGGGTCGCGCAGAATATCAAGCATCGAGACGAGAGCCAGGTTTATGCCCATGCCAAAAAGCTGTCTGCCGCAGACCTCTGCCGCCTCTTTGGCAAGGTTTGGCGCGAACGTCGCACCCACCGCCAGATTGACAGGGAGCAGATAGCCGTCCAGCGCCTGATGCCCATGCGGGCACTCGCTGCCAAGAAGCATAGGGATGGGGATCCTCATATGCTCCAGCACATATTTTTGCAGCATATTGTAAACCCGTACGGCTTCTTCGTCGCACAGCCCAGTCTCATAGCCGCGTCCCGACCACGGATCTGCGCGGAAAAGTCCGTAGAGCGTGCCGAGACCGCCGCACGCCTCCACCTCCTTTACAAATTCCTCCGTATAAGTAAAAGAACCGTCACTGTCCTTCTCATAGACGCGGAAGCCATAAAGTCTCTGACAGAGCTGTCCGATCTTCTCCTTCAGCGTCAGTCTGCTGCACAGCTCTTTTGCCCGTTTCTTTGCAAGTTCTTTTTCCATTTCTATACAATCCTTACTGTCACGATCTCATACGGCTTGACTGGTATCTGAATGCGGTTTCCGGAAACTGCTGCCTCGGTCTCTGTCTCCTCCAGCAGGTTACAGATATATGCCCGTTCAAAGTCTCTGTTTACCGTCAGGCAAACCCTTGTCTTTGCATTTTCTGACTCGTACAGACGCAGGATGATCCCGTTTCCATCCTCCGCTGCCTTCACCGTCTCAAGGATCACATTGTCTTTATCGACAGATGCAAACGAATATTCGCCCGCCTTTGTGCCTTTTTCCACTGCGAGCAGCGGCTGGTTGAGCATATATGCCTCCCGCACCGTTCCTGCCGCACGCCAACCCTCTGCGTGCGGATAGAGCGCATAGGTAAAGAAATGCTCCTCATAATCAGTCATCGGGTTCGGCTCGATACCTGACTTGATCAGCGTCAACGCCATATTGGAATCCTTCACGGAGTGACCGTACTTACAATCGTTTAAGAGACTGACGCCGTAATGTCCCTCCGACAGATCCATCCACTTCTGACCGCAGCTCTCAAAGCGCGCCTTATCCCAGCTCGTATTCTGATGTACCTTCCTTGTCAGATTGCCGAACTGGATATCAAAGGTCGCCTCGTCCGTATGCACATCCACCGGGAAATGCACCTTCAGCAGATGCTGGTGCTCCTTCCAGTCCACATATGTCTCAAATTCTATACGTCTGTTTTTTGCATAGAAATGGATTTTCTGGCGGATCAGGGAATTACTGATCGTCCGCGTCAGCTCCAACGTTGCCCGCACCGGACCAAGCTCCGTCCACTCCATGTGATCGAGCGCATCCACATCCCAGAATTTCTCTGTATAGTAAATATCAATATCCCAGTTATCATAATAGATCGGCTTATCCTCATACATCCGCATGAGATTCGCCCGCTCGCCCTGTTTTAAAACCTCGCGGTCATTTTCCTTATCAAAAATGCCGGTGAACAGCCCGTTTTCATCCAGTGTGATGCGGTAATACGGCGTTTCCAGATGATGGTCATCCGTGAGCACAAACGGTGTTTCCACCGGCGCAGCCTCTTTTAGTACCGTATAACTGCGGTAGCCCTTTGACGGCAGATGCTCCACGCAGGCGATCGCACCGTCCGCCGTTTGCTGTACCGGGTAAACCGCGCCGTTTTCATCTGCAAGCGCCTCCCCCGCAATATTTCCTAGCATGACCACATCGCTCCGCTCCATGCCGGTCGTGTTAAAAATCGTAATGCCAGCCCCTCCGTCTGCCAGAGCCTCCATGCGTTCCTTCGCAAGCGCCTCTCTCTGCGCAGTGATCTGCCCGTACTCCTTCTTCGTGACCTCATACACCTCACAGATCGAGGAACCTGGCAGAATATCGTGGAACTGGTTGAGCAGTACGGTTTTCCACATCGCGTCGAGTTCCTCTGCCGGATATGCCAGCCTCTCCTCCGCCAGCACGGACAAAAGCTCCAGATCCATCAGACCCAGCTCCGATTTGCGGTTGGAGCGTTTATTTCTCGCCATGGAAGTGTAAGTGCCTCTGTGATACTCAAAGTAAAACTCGCCCTCCCAGACCGGAAGTCTCCGGTTATCCTTCACACGTTCCCAAAGTTCCTCAAAATATGTCCGCGAAAACTCCTGCCGCACCTTCGGGATCCCCTTGATGCCCTTCTCCATGCGCTTTGAGGTCTCAAGCATCTCTCTGGTCGGACCGCCGCCTCCGTCCCCGTAGCCATAGGAAACGAGAATGTCATTGTTGATGTCCTTGTTCTGATAGCGCATCCAGCCGCCCATGATCGCATCCGGATGAAGCATTCCGTTATAGGTCGTAAAGAAATCCTTGATCGGCTGATTGACGCCAAGCGTTGTGATCAGATGCGTCAGCACCTCGGTACCGTCGATACCGCGCCAAAGCATCGTATCATACGGCACCTTATTAAACTGGTTCCACGCAAGCTTCGTTGTCATAAAATAGTCGATGCCGCACTTTTTCATGATCTGCGGAAGCGCGCCGGAGTAGCCGAATACGTCAGGCAGCCAGAGCACGCGGTTGTCTAAGCCAAACTCCTCCAAAAAGAAACGCTTGCCGTGGATAAACTGGCGCACGAGCGATTCTCCCGAAGTCAGGTTACAGTCCGCCTCGACCCACATCCCCCCCTCCGGCTCCCAGCGTTTCTCTCGGATGCGCTCCTTCACCTGCGCGTAAAGCTCCGGGTAACGCTCCTTTAAGAAATAGTAGAGCTGCGGCTGGCTTGACATAAATTTATAGTTCGGATATTCCTCCATCAGCTTTAACACGGTGGCAAAGCTTCTGCAGACCTTTTCCCTCGTCTGCGCAACCGTCCACCACCAAGCCACGTCGATGTGCGTGTGACCGATGCAGGTGGCGATCACATCCGAATAACCCGCCATCTCCAAGTACAGCACCTCGTCGATATAGTCGGAAGCCCCCCGCAGCGATGCATAGAAAGCCTCCGAATACGGCGTGCGCAAGTCCAGAAGATTCACCGTATTATTTAAAATATTCTCAATATCCCTGCGCGTCTTATCATCCTCGTCCATGCGTGAGAATGCAGCCAGCGGCACCCACAGATCGTAATAGAGCTTCTCGATCAGAGGGTCGATCTCCTGCATCTCGGCGATCAGGTTAAACTCGGTGTGTAAGATTCCGGTATAGGACTGTAATTCCAGTGTCAGCGTCTCTCCCGCTACCGCCGCCTCTGTGAGGAGCACATCCCTGTGGTTCATGTCCATCCCCTGCGTCACCGCTTTGTTGACAAACAGTAAAAACTGTGGGTTCTTCGCATCGTCCCACTCGTCGATCTGTGTGCGCACGTGCATCCACATCGGCTTTCCGTCAAGCTCCTTTGGAACGGTAAAGGTCGTCTTAAACCAGTAGTGGCAGTCCTTTCCGTACCAGTGCATCGTCTGACTGTCAAACGTCTGCCACTCTGCCGCATCCGCCGCCGCATCTTCCGGATGGATGAAATCACCCTCCTTATATTCCCACGCTGCGATCGGAAAACGCTGTCTGATCTTCAGCTTCTTTAACTCCTCGCAAATGCCATTCACTCTTTTATCCAAAAAATCCATACGGTTCTCCCTTCCAGCTTTTTAAATATGATGTTCTTTCAGATAACCGATCAGCTCGTCCGCGGTTGTAAATGCGATCCCCGTCACGGTGTCCGCGCAGCCGTAATACACAGCGATCCTTCCCGTATCTGCATCCGTAAGCGCCGCACATGGGAATACCACATTCGGCACGTCCCCGACACACTCATAATTTTCATATGGCGCTAAGATATAGTCCTTCGAGCGGTAAAGCACCTTCCACGGCTGCTCCAAATCCAAAAGCGCCGCCCCCATGCGGTATACAAATCCGTTGCAGGTCGTGATCACCCCGTGATAGATCATCAGCCAGCCCTCATCCGTCTCGATCGGTATCGGTCCGGGACCTACCTTGGTTCCCTGCCATGCCGAGCAGTCCTCCTTGATCGGGCTCATCACATGGCGGTGACGTCCCCAGAACTCCATATCAGGACTCTGGCTGACAAAAATATCCCCGAACGGTGTGTGACCGTTATCGCTCGGGCGGCTTAACATGGTATAAAGCCCCTGGATCTTCCGCGGGAACAGCACGCCGTTTCTGTTGCACGGCAAAAATGCGTTCTCCAACTGTACAAATTTCTTGAAATCAAACGTGTATGCCACGCCGATCGTCGGCCCGTGATAGCCGTTGCACCATGTGACATAATAGCGGTCCTCCAAAAAGCAGACTCTTGGATCGTAGCGGTACTCCCGCTTTAAGATCTCCCCGTCCGCCCCGGTAAACTGCACCGGTGTATCCTCGATTTCCCAGTGGATCCCGTCCTTACTTCTCCCAACAAAAATATCCATGCTGATCGAGCGGCTGTCACAGCGGAACACTCCCGCAAACCCGTCCTCAAACGGTACGACGGCGCTGTTAAAGACACTGTTTGACACACGGTTTCCATCCCTGCCGATGATCGGGTTTCCGCTGTAACGCCACAGCGGCATCCGGCAGCCTTCCGGCTTCTCCTCCCACGGGATATTTGGTAACGATCGTCCGATTATTTTGCTCATATGTACACTCTCCCCTGTATTTTTAGACAACGATAGGGAATCATTTTCAGATTCCCTATCAAATTACACCGCTTATTTATTTTGCCGCATCCACCTGCGCCTGTGCCTCCGCACGGATCGTCTCCCACCCAGCTGCATCCAATTCCTCCAGTATCTGCGGGATCAGTTTTGCAGGATCCTGCGCGCCGGTCCACAACTCGGACTTATATTTCTCGTATACGGCACGGCAGTTTGCAAGCTCTGTCTCCACCTTGCTGGTATCCATATCAAAGCCGAGCATCACGGACGGGGTTGCATTCGCGTTCAGCTCCTTCACCTCATCCCACTCATTGACCTCCACATCCGCAAGCTGTGTGACATTGAAGAAGGTTCCCTGTGTATACCCCGCCATAGACCACTCGTTGTTTAACTTCTCAACCTTGCCGTCCGCTGTATACTGGAAATTCTCTCTCTCCACACCGTAGAAGAACCAGTCGCGCACCTTGGAGTCCGTATTTACAAGCTCAAGCAGCTCAAGTGCTTTCTTTGGATGCTCGCAGCCTGCATAAATACCGTTCATGGAACCGCGCACGGATGTATTGGAAACAAAGGTCTCGCCGTACTGGATCGCCTCACAGTTCTCAATTCCGTTGTTCGGTCCCCAGTTCGACTTTGCAGCTCCGCTCCAGCCCTGCGCCGTAAAGAAGGTGCGGTAGTTGTTGGAGTCATCTGCGGTCGGCGCATCTCCGTTGATCACGCCGTCCATATACATCTGATGGATGATCTCAAGATTGGAGACAACCTCCGGATCCTCCAGCGGATTTACCACCTTTTTCTCTGTGTCGTTATACTTCACGCCAAGCACCGGCAGTCCCGCTCCAAGCTGGTCATAATATCCGATCAGCCAGTCTGCACCATTCTTCGACATACGGTAAGGAGCAGCCTTCTCACCTGCCTCAATCGTTTCAAGGGCAGCCGCCAGATCCTCGTAGGTTGTAATATTCTTATAGTCAATGTTATACTTCTCCGCCATATCGACGTCCCAGATAAAGTAATTTGTGATCGAGCTGTCCTTATATGTCGGGATCGCATAGATCTTACCGCCGATGGACGCTGCGGTCCAGTAATCCTCCGGGATCATCGCATACAGCTCCGGCGCTGCGGTCGGAAGAAGCTCTGTAAGATCCATAAATACGCCTGTTCCCACCTCGGAATTGTAACGTGTCTGATCGGTAAACATAATATCGAATGCCTCGCCCGAGTTTGCGATCACGCTTCGTCTGTTGTCCCAGTCGCCCCACGGCACGATCTCCATATCCACGTTGACCCCGATCTTTTCCTCCAGATACGGATTGATCTGCTCTAACCATGCGTCATAGTTGCTTGGCATACCGTTGCCCACCTGGATCCATTTTAAGGTAACGACCTCGCCGGAATCTGCAGCCCCCGTCTCCGTTCCCACTACTGCCCCGCCGTCGGCACCCGTCTGAGTGCTTCCGTCAGAACCACATCCCGCCATTGCTCCCACTCCCATGAAGCAGGCAAGCGTCAATGCCAAAAATCTTCTTTTTTTCATACCTTTTCTCTCCTTTTCCTCCTGAAATCTATGTTGTCAGCCTTTGACTGCTCCAACCGTAAGCCCCGAAATAAAATATTTCTGGAAAAATGGATATGTACACGCGATCGGAATAATAATGATGATCGCCATCGCCATTCGTGCGCCCTCCTTGGGCATATTGTTGATATACTGCTGCATCGTAAGTCCCATCGCCGGATTCTTTGCCATCATCTCGATATTTCTCTGCACATGATCCAAAAGCGCCTGCAGCGAAAACAGCTTGGTGTTTGTGATGTACAGCGAGGACTGGAACCAGTCATTCCAGTAGCCGAATGTCAAAAACAGCGCGATCGTTGCCAGCATCGGCTTTGACAGCGGCAGCGCGATCCTCGTAAAAATCTTAAACTGGCTCGCACCGTCGATCTGCGCCGACTCGATCACCGAATCCGGGATGTTCGTCTTAAAGAATGTCCGGCAGATCACCACGTTAAAGGAGGAGACACACAGCGGCAGGATCAGCGCCCACACCGTATCCTTCAAATGTAGCATCTGTGTATTTACCACATAGGAAGCGATCATACCTCCGTTAAAGATCATCGGGATAAACACCACCATCGACAGAAATCCGTTCAGCTTATAGGAGCTCCTTGAGAGGACATATCCCATTGTACTCGTCAGCGCCAGTCCAATGATGGTTCCGACCACCGCCACGAAAACCGACACGCCAAGTGCCTGCAGGATCATCCCGCCTTCCTTGAACAGAAACTGGTAGGATTCCAAGGAGAACGTCTCTGGTATAAACTGGTAACCGTTCATCCTGATCGATTCCTCCGACGAGATTGAGATCATAAACACGAAAAACACCGGAATGATACAGATCGCCGCGCAGAAAATGAAAATAATATTAAAGATAAAGTTCGTCTGTGGCTTGATTCGGTTCAGTCTCGACATCGAATCTTCCATTTCTCTTGTCTTCGCCATTCCTATCCTCCTATATGATCGCACTGTCTTTATCAATCTTCTTCACAAGCGCATTCGCCAGCAAAATCGTGATGCAGCAAGCCACCGACTGGAAGAACGTAACCGCGGAGGTCATACCGATCGGCGTATTCGACTGCAGCGCATTGTAGACATAGGTATCGATCGTTGCAACCGCATTGAAAATGGATCCCTTCGCACCCTGCGAGATCTGGAAAAACAGACCAAAGTCGGAATAGAAGATCTTGCCGATATTTAAAATAAACATCATGATAATGACATTCTTCAGACACGGCAGCGTAATATACCATACCTGCTGTCTCTTGTTCGCCCCGTCCACGACCGCCGCCTCATAGAGCGTGCTGTCGATACCGGAAATGCTGGAAAGATAGATCACCATGTTGTAGCCCGTATTTTTCCAGATATACATAAAGATCAAAATGAACGGCCAGACCTCCGGCGTCATGTACCATTGCACCGGATCGCTGCCCCCATTCCGCAGCATCGTATTGACCATGCCGTTGTCTACATTCAAGAACGCATCCACAAAATATGCGACCACAACCCACGACATGAAATACGGGAAAAACATCAGCGTCTGGTAAACCTTTGACTTTCTCTTGCTGTGCAAAAGACTGATCATGATCGCCATTCCCACGGACAAAACCAGTCCCAAAACAATAAAGACCAGATTGTACAAAATGGTATTGCGCAGAATGACAAACAAGTCATTGGACTTTATCAGGAACTCAAAGTTTTTAAATCCCGCCCACTCGCTGTGCAGTACATTGTAGAGAAAGCTCTTTCCCCCGACTGCCCGGTAATTCTTAAATGCGATAATAAGACCGAACATCGGCAGGAAACAAAACAGCAGATACCACACAGTCGTCGGCAGCGCTAACAATGTCAGTTCCACATCGTTTTTCGTCCACGAACGTCGGATGCGTTTCTTCTTTTCTTTCGCCATCTTTTCTCCTCCTGCTATCTTCAACAGTTAACTTTTATTGTATGAAAATGTTAACATCTAGTTTCTTTGTTGTCAACAGAAATGCACAATATTTTCTCCTGATTTTTCTATTTTTTATTTATTTTCGCAGTTTTCACAAATATTTTATTAAATATTTGTTTACTTTTTCTTCCTATATATTAACTTCTATCAATATTTTTTTGCTTATAGTTTACTACAGTTAACTTTTGTTAATTTATTCTTGCTTTTAAAAATTAAAAATGATATACTCATAACTATATAAAAAAGAAACAAAAACAATACAGGTGGTTTTTTATGAGTAAAGTAACCATGCAGGATATTGCAGACGCGCTCGGCATCTCCCGCGTAACAGTCTGGAAGGTCTTTCATAACCATGCAGGCGTATCTGCAGCGCTTCGTGAAAACGTACTGAATAAAGCAAGAGAAATGGGCTATTTAAAAAGCGGCATGGAGCCGGATTTGGCGGAAGCAGAAAAAACTGTTTCTCTGATCGTGTCAAGACCGGACTCCTCAACGTTTTGGACAAATATCATTCACCGGATGGCGCAGGAGCTTTCCTACCATAACGTCAACCTGCTCTATACCTATATGCCGACCAATTATTCCGAAGGCTTTACATTGCCTCCGGTTTTAACAAGCGGTTCCATTCAGGGCGCCATTATTTTAAATGTCTATGACGCTAAGCTGATCGAGCTTATCAACCAGCTCACGCTTCCAAAAGTTTTTTTGGACACGGTTCCGCAGATCACCAACCGCAATCTGCAAGGCGACCTCATTTTGCTGGAAGGCTATGCGACCGTCTATCAGATCACGGAAACTGTTATCCAAAGAGGATTGACGAATCTTGGTTTTATCGGTGATATTCACTACGCACAAACAAACCTTGACCGCTATGAGGGATTTCGTCAGTGTATGCTTGACCATCACTTGAAAATTGACGAAACGATCTGTCTGACACACAGCATCGGCATTTTCTCCTATTATCGGGAGCTCAGCGATTTCATGGATTCTATCCCAATACTCCCGGAGGGTTTTATCTGTGCAAGCGATTATCTGGCACACTTCCTGCAGCGCTATCTTTCTGAGCATCCTGACCGAAACGCAAACGGTATACTCGTGACAGGCTATGACGGAAGCCGCGAATACTCCAATATCGACGGCAAGATCATGACTGCAGATGTAAAGACAAGTCTGCTTGGGAAACGTCTTTCCATGCAGATCCTCTACCGCATGGAGCATCCCGACGCCCCATACGAACTGACCTACATCAACCCACAGATTATTTATAAGGATTCCATCTTGTAAGCATAGCGATCAAAAAACGTTTTTTCAAAAGAAGCCGCTTCCGGCGGCTTCTTTCTTCACAGTCAAAAAATCTTATCTCTCGATCTGCTCTGCTAAATTGTTTCACTCACCTTCTGCCAAAACAGTCTTTTATAACCTTTCCCATACCCATCAAAATATATCAGGCAGCTTCTATTTTTTTCTTGCATTTTTTCCCTAATGCGCTATAATAGAATTATACACGAATAATTCTGCAGATATGGTTCATCGGTAGAACGCTAGCTTCCCAAGCTGGAAAGGCGGGTTCGACTCCCGTTATCTGCTTAAACAATGCGCGGCACGCTTCGCGAGCCGCTCTTATATCAACAATAAGGGGTCATTCCGTATAGCGGAATGACCCCTCATCATTAAAATCCATCATGCTGTTATTTTCATTTTTCTGTTCTTGATCCTCATCCTGCAATCACAGCATTCCCTTATACAAATAATCCAATCAAAAAAATCACAAATAGATGTGCAGGATAATAGAGATAGAAAAACCATTTCGAAATTTTAAAATTTACATTTGTATGGAAGTAAATAAACGGCAGCGCCAATATCGCAAAAATTTCAAAGCCGATCGCATGACCTCCAACCTTTAAAGCCAGAGGATCATCTATATATCCATTAAGAGCCGGCAAATAGGAAATCATATAAAGAAGTGCTCCAAGCCATGGCTTATTTCTACACAGATAAAAAATCATCATCAGAATCAGTCCTGTCATGGCATAGTCAAAATTTATGATATTCAGCAACACAATACCCGCTATAAACAACCACCACTTCTTCTCCTTAAAGCCCCATGTTGCCAAAAGACTTACAGCCAATGTAAAAAAGATATTCAAATTAAAAATATTCCCAAGGATGTCATCAGAATTAAATGCCAAAATCCAAAATGGCTGTGAGATAAGGGCAAAAATTCCCAAACGAAGCACATACTTTTTCATGTCATGTGTGTAAAGCATTCCGACTGTCAAGCAATAGCAAAACAACGGAAAGGCGATTCTCCCAATCCATCGAAAAACAGGATACTCCGGAAAAAACGCACCACCAATGTGATCGACAGTCATTGCAAGTATCGCAATCACCTTGATAAAATTAGTATCAAGGTTTGTCCTTAGTTGTTGCTCATTCATATAAATTTCTTTTCCTCCTATCATAAATAATCAATATCCAGTTTGTTATTATACCCCCCCCCCCTAAAAATTTTGTCAATTTAAAATAATGCTGTCTCCTGCTTAAATGCTGAAGGCGAAAAGCTACTTTTATCGCGCCGATTCTGGAAGAATGCGATAAAAAGCCTCATAACCCGGAAGATTGCAAGGAATGCAAATAATTAAATAAGCATCTTTGTTCGTCATATAGACAAAAAAATTCCGAAAAGTTTATCAAACTTTTCGGAATTTTTAGCAGGGGATGAGAGAATCGAACTATTTTTAGTGCTTTTCACTCAAATGCTCATTTTCTCTACATCCCTTGATTTTACTCTGTTTCTAGCACTTTATATCCTTGCGTGAAAGGTTCTGGATTTGCGCAAAAAGCGTGTAAAATGCAACACTATGCAACACGAAATGCAACACAAAAAGCCGGCAGATCTCCTCCGCCAGCTCGCCCCTTACTTCTCATACACATCCACATATTTCTCCGCAGCGGTGATGTACGCCCCTGATTTGAGCTTGTACATCCTGCCGTTGCCGACCGTGATTGGTCCTTCCACAATAGTGAACACCTCGTTCTTACGGACGGTTCCGCATACGGCATCATCTGCCCAGCTTGGCTTACTCCTTACAGAAAGATTATCGCACTTCACACGCACATACTGCTTCTTCTCCGGCAGTGCACTCGGCGGCTCCG
>URJS01000050.1 GCA_900548205.1 uncultured Roseburia sp.
GCAACGTATGTTTGGATTTATTTGCGTAAGGAGGAGTGTTGAAGATGAAGCACAAAAGATTTCAGGCTGCAATCATACGGAGACAGCAGATTACTATTTTATTTCTTTTATTTGCAATGATGGGGCTGGTCATTCTGGGGTGTTTACTTTTTGGTTCGATGAAGGCGCAGGCTGCACCCGCAGAACCTGTTTATAAATATTACACGAGTATCCAAGTCGGACACGGCGATACACTGTGGGAAATTGCAAATGCTCATATGACCCCCGAATATGAGAGTGTTCATGCCTATATGAAGGAGATTTGCGAAACAAACAATATTGCAGATGATGCGATCCATGCAGGACAATACCTGACGATTCCTTATTATTCCCACGAATACCTAGAATGATGTAATTGATGTCCACATGCTTTAACAGTATAGCTTTCTCGCATATATCATTTTTATTCACATAAGGACGGCTGCGTTGTCCATACCTCCCAAGGTTGTATTTTCTATGAAAATAGGCTATAATAACAACAGTTTCTTACCAATGGAGGATAATGAAATTCTTATGATAAAGTTTATCTATGTAATCCTGATGAATCTTTTCCGGGCGCCTTATCTGATTCCCAAAATGCGCAGGGAAGCGGAGCATCCGGAGAAATATTCCGAGGAGGAACGCTACAAGCTTGCCAGACATGTGATCCGCCTTATGAAATTATCCGGTGGAATTCGGACAAAAGCGTTTGGCATGGAGAATCTTCCCAAAGAGGGCGGTTACATGATGTATCCGAACCATCAGGGAAAATATGACGCACTCGGGATTATTTCCACGCATGTAAAGCCGTGTTCCCTTGTTATGGATAAGGCAAAGTCTAATACAATCCTCGTCCGGGAATTTATTGATCTTGTACAGGGAAAGAGATTAGATAAAAAGGATGTGCGTCAGGCGCTTACGATCATCAATGAGGTTTCCGAGGATGTGAAAGCAGGAAAGCGTTATATTTTATTTCCTGAAGGGGGATATGAGTTCAATAACCGAAACCGCGTATATGATTTTAAGGCAGGCAGCTTTAAAATTGCCTTAAAGACAAAAGCACCGATTGTTCCGGTAGCTTTAATTGATTCCTATAAAGTATTTAACAGCTTTTCTTTCGGTCCTGTGACAACACAGGTTCATTATCTGAAACCTATTTTATATGAAGAATACGGACGCTTTAAGACTCAGGAAATAGCTGCTCTGGTAAAATCCCGCATTGAAAAGAAGATCTATGAAATACTTGCACACAAATAAGTCTATCCGTTCCGCGTACCTTTTGGGGAGGTGCGCGGAACATGGTCTTTATAGTTCTCTTAGCTTTACATACTTCGCAGCGCTGCGCCTTCTGTCATCGTCAAGCGCTGCATAATGCTTTCTTGTCGTATTTACATCCTTATGTCCCAATACATCTGCTACCAGATAAATATCGCCAGTTTCACGATAGAGTGAGGTGCCGTAGGTACTCCGAAGCTTATGCGGTGTGATGCGTTTTAGGCTTGTGACAAGCTCGGAATATTTTTTTACTAATTTTTCCACAGATCTTACATGAATGCGGCGATTCTGCAGGGAAAGGAAAAAAGCATTTACACTTCCGTCCTCTGCCGTAATCTTTTGACGTTCCACCATATAAGCAAGCAGTGCCTCACGCACCTCCTCGCCAAAATATACGACAACCTCTGCACCGCCTTTTCGATGGATTTTAATGCCGTTATTTCGGAAATCAACATCCTGCATATCAAGTCCGACACATTCAGAAACACGGATACCTGTACCAAGGAGCAGCGTCATCATTGCAAGATCGCGAGTTTTTGTTTTTTCATGATATTTTTTCTGGCGCTCGGTAAGGTTTTCTCCCGACTCCACCTCATCCAAGAGTCTCGCGACCTCATCAATATCCAAACGGATAATATTTTTTTCATGAATTTTTGGCATATCAACCTTCACGGCAGGGTCATTTTCGATCAGCTCATTCTTGTAAAAATAGCGGTAGAAGGAGCGGAGAGAAGCAAGCTTTCGTTTAATGCCTCGCTCATCGTTTGTATGCTCAACACCGTCCTTTTCATAATATTTTAAATAGGAGAGATATTCCTCAATATCCATTGGTGTGATCTGATCTAGAATTGTAAGCGGAAATTCACGGATTTCCATGCGCTGACAAATGGGATTGACCTCATGAAGATATTCAAAAAAACAGCCAATATCGTAAGCATAGGCAAGACGTGTTCTCGATGCAGTTGTCGTCTCAATACCAATAAAAAATTGTTTGCAGAATGGAGGCAGAATCTCCAGCATTTTTCGCAGCTTTACCTCATTGCGTACATTTACATTTTCATAATATGCTTTTTCTTTCATAAATCGTTCCCTTTCTCTATGTATTCTCATTATACAATAATCCGACTTGTTTTTACAAGTCTGCCAAATACTTCCCGTTCATACCATAGGGAATTTTATAAAAAGAAGAATACCACAGACGTTTCGTCTGTGATACAATAAGAAACAGGTGAAAGTCTATCACCGAATTACTTTACCAATAAAACTGATAGAAAAATTGAGATAGGAGAACTGATATAATGAGATTTGTAGTGCAACGTGCATGTTCCGCCTCATGTACCGTAGAAAATAACATCACAGGTCAAATCGAACATGGATTCGTCGTGCTTATCGGCATAGAAGATTCTGATACCAACGAAATTGCGGATAAAATGGTCAAAAAATTAGTTGGTTTACGGATTTTTGAGGATTCATCCGGAAAAACAAATTTATCACTGGCAGATGTTGGCGGCGGCTTATTATTGATTTCTCAATTTACCTTATATGCAGACTGCAAAAAAGGTTATCGACCTTCGTTTATCCGTGCCGGAAAGCCTGATTTTGCAAATGAGCTTTATCAATATATCATTGACGAATGCAAAAAAACAGTTTCATTAGTTGAAACAGGAATCTTTGGCGCAGATATGAAAATTGAACTGATCAATGACGGACCGTTTACAATCCTTTTAGATTCCGAAGAAATTTGCTGAGATACTTTTGATTCACATAAACTTGGCTCGCGAAGCGTGTCGCTCGGTGTTTTAGAATAGAGCGTGGCAAATAGTATTTGTCAGAGACTTTATATATTTATTCGCAAAACACAAGTTTAACGAATAGTTATGTCTATTTTTATATGTCCCCATTAGAAATGCCTTTTTAGGGTTCCAAACAGGGACATATAAAACACGCAAACGCATACTTCAATATAAGTCGTATTTTAATGTTTTAATGCTTTTTTGCATCCATAAGCTCACGGAATTTTAGGATCATATCGACACAGCCATCAATCCCAAGCTTGCCGGAGTCCAGCGTCAAATGATAGCTGTTAGCGTCTCCCCATTTTTTGCTGGTGTAATAATTATAATAGCTGGCACGTTGTTTATCTTGCTTTAAGATATGATCGCGTGCCTTATTCTCAGTTGTATTTCCGTCTTTAGAAACTCTTTTTACCCGGGGTATTGGTATTTATAATAAACACTGTCTGTCACTACAAAAATTAAAAAACGATATCTGCGTGAATGAAAACATTGATGCAGTCCGGATTATCTGCCAGTGCATAATCGGAGCATCTGCCGACGATCACACAAGCTTCGCGTTCCGCGATCCGCTTGATCGCATCAAACTGTGCCAGAAAAATTTTATGATTCAGAGGCATATCTAAAAATGGCGTCGAGCTATAGCCGTTCATGGAATATGTATCCATGACCAGTGAATATAAAAAACTGCTGGTCGGTCTTTCATCATGATTTTCAAAAATTTCCTGACAAAAACCGCTTTCCTTCGCCGCCTGCTGCAGAAGCTCCTTATCATATAGCTTAACACCAAGCCTCTCTGCAAGCTTCTCTCCTACCTCTCGTCCACCGCTGCCAAATTCACGTCCAATGGTATAAATTTTATTGCCCATCACAATCCCTTCTTTCCTACATTCTGTATCATTATTATAATACATTTTCCTGCAAATGAAAAGAAAGAATTGAAATTATCACATATTTCTTAAATCTCTTAGTATTTTCTCAAAATATTCAGGCAAAGGCGCAGTTATCTCCAGATACTCCCCCGTTGAGGGATGTAAAAAGCCAATCGTCATTGCATGAAGTGTCTGCCCACAAAGCTTGTAGGGACTTTTTCCATTGGAATAGAGCTTATCTCCAAGCAGAGGATGACCGATCGAAGCCATATGCACGCGTATTTGGTGTGTTCTTCCTGTTTCAAGTTCAAATTCCATATAGGTATAATTTGTAAACCGCTCCAGCACACGATAATGGGTAACGGCGCATTTACCGTTTTTCTCATTGATCGCCATTTTTTTTCGCTCGATGGGATGTCTGCCGATCGGCGCGTCAACTTTGCCGCAATCATCCTTCACCCGTCCGTATACGATTCCTCTGTATTTTCGTGTGACAGAATGTGCTTTGATCTGCGCGGCAATGCAAACATGGCTCTCATCATTTTTGCAAACGATCAGGGAGCCTGTCGTATCCATATCAATCCGATGTACGATCCCCGGACGAATCTCACCATTAATTCCGGAGAGACTGTCGCGGCAGTGATACATGACTGCGTTGACAAGCGTACCCCCGGAATGTCCGGCAGAGGGATGGACGACCATTCCCTTCGGTTTATTTACAATTAAAACATCCTCATCCTCATATAAAATATCAAGCGGAATATTCTCAGGAAGAATCGGCGTTTCCACCGCGTCAGGTATTTCTACCGTAATAAGTTCATCTGCCCTTAACCGATAATTTGCTTTCCGGGTGACATCATTGACACGAACATGACCGTCCTTGATTAATTTTTGAAAAAAAGAGCGTGACAAACCGGAGCCTGTCTGTTCAAAAAGCAGTCCCAAATATTTGTCCAGACGCTCTCCCTCATACTCTGCCCCCACTTCAAACTGTTCGCTGTTCATGCCTCCTCCTTTTTCTTAGAAGGGAAGATGCGCTCAAAATCAGATTCCTTATAATAGAAAAGACCAAGCACGATCAAGAGAATCGCAGCAACTGTCACATAAATATCTGCCATATTAAAAATGGGGAAATCAATCAGGCAAAAATAGAAAAAATCAACAACGTAGCCCTGTGTCAGTCGGTCGATGTAATTTCCGATCGCACCCGCAAAAAATAAAATGGCAGCCACATGCAGCCAGAAAAAACGCCGCTCATTCGGCAGCCTGAACAGATAAAAATAAATGATCAAAAGCGTGACCACAGTCGTTAAAATAAGAAAAAGCATCTGCTTTTCCTGCAAGATACCAAAAGCGGCTCCGCGGTTTTCGAGATAACGAAGCTCAAATACACTCTCCCACAGAACAATGGATTCCTGTCCCTTTAAATGGGCGACTGCAAGATTTTTTGTAAATTGATCGAGAAAAATAAGAACTGCTGATACCAAGAAACCAATCAGCCCTTTACAAATTCCGGAACATGTACGCATAAAATCTGCTCCCCTTTCTTTCTTCTTACACATCCTCCAAGCGGCATATATAGGAGATCCCATCTAAGAGCTGTTCGTCCGTCAAACCACGCGCAATATACGCCTCTCCGGGCTTTCTCAATAAAATAAATTGAATCTGCCCGCCCGCCATCTTCTTGTCAGACTTTGTCGCAGCAAGAATCTCCGTTGGTTCTATACCGCCGACAGAGGTTTCAAAGCCAAAAGAAATCAGACAGTCTTTTATCTCCTTTAGCGCCGTTTCATCTATATTTCCCGTCTTCATGGAAAGATAAGCTGCCGACATCATACCAAGCCCCACACACGCACCATGCGAAAGAGAAAAATCGCAGAGCTTTTCCACTGCATGGCCAATCGTATGTCCGAAATTTAAAAGAGCACGTTCTCCCTTCTCTTTTGGATCCTGCTCTACGACCTCACGCTTGATCAGACAGCTTCGCGCAACCATTTCCTCCATAGTGGGAAGATCTCTTTCCAAAATCGCGCTGCGATTTTCCTTCAGCCACGCAAAATAAGAAGCGTCACGGATCAGTCCATGCTTGATAATTTCACCCATTCCAGAAATAATCTCACGGTCTGGCAATGACGTTAAAACAGAAGAATTGATATAAACAAGTCTCGGCTGATAAAAAGCGCCGACCATATTTTTATACTGCATAAAATCAACGCCTGTTTTTCCGCCAATACTGCTGTCTACCTGTGCTAACAGTGTAGTCGGCACCTGAATAAAATCAATTCCCCGCAGATAAGTGGCGGCGGTAAAGCCTGTGAGATCACCAACAACGCCTCCGCCCAGAGCAAGCAGCAAATCTCCCCGTTCCAAACGATGCTTGATCAAAAATTCATAGAGGCCTTCCACAGTCGTCAGATTTTTATGGCGCTCTCCCGCCGCAAAGGTATATAGCGCCACAAAATCAAATGCTTCCTGCAGACATGCCTTCACCTGCGCGCCATAATATGTTCCCACATTGGAATCAGTCACAATACAAATCTTTCGTGTACGTTCATAGCCAAGCTTTATCAGCTGTGTACTCAATTCACAAAAATCATCAGTCAGTCTGATACAGTAGATTTCTCTGTCATCCTCTCTGACGGAAATTGTCTTTGCCATAAGCAATATCCCTTCTTAATTGCGATAAATCTGATAAGTAAATTTCAGTCTGCCCTTATTCGTCGTTCCCTGCTCACTCTGATAAATAAAACGACCGCAGCCGCGCACCGATATGACATCCTCCTGCCTGCAGCTATAGGTTGGACTTGTCGTAAGCTTTCCGTTTATAAATACCTTTTCACGCCGAAACAATTCCAGCGCCTGACTGCGCGAAAGCTTATAAACACAAGCAATAACGGCATCGATGCGATTGGAGGTGATGATTCCCGTCGCAAGCTCCGGCGCCTGCACATCGTTGATCTCATCAAGCTCACATTCCTCCAGATGAACAAGCGTGTGCCGCACCTTTGTGAGATTTTCCATAAAATAACCGGAGATGCCAGTCTCACAAATGAGATAAGCAGCGCCCTCTCCGAGCATAATATCCCCGATCCTGTTGCGTTCCACACCCAGATTCATGATCACGCCTAAAATATCCCGGTGACCAAATTTCTCTGCAAACTTGGGATAGGAAGGGGTCATACGCAGCGCCGTAATCGGATAATTCCATGCATAGGAAAGAGCATCAGGAAGAAATGCAATCATCTGACGCTCTGCAAAAGAAACACCGCCAAAGCACTCTGTTTCTGTCGCAAAAAGCTTCTTTGACTGGTGATAAATATTTAATTCATTCAAATTGAGGAAATCACTAAACAAAACGATTCCCCTGCGGTCCGCCTGTTTCGATAAATCGATCAGGCGCTTTTGACAAAGTTCCTGTTCATTCATATACATTAAAAATCCGTCTGGATATTTCTTCCATTAAAGGAGTCTACCAGATTGAGAAAATCTCCTGAGATGTCTACCGACGCTGGTGTGATGATAAATATGTAATTTGATATTTTCTGAAGGTTTCCGCTGATCGCAAAGCAGGAACCGGAGGTAAAATCGATGATCCGCTGGGCAATTTCCACATCAAGCCCCTCCACATTCAAAACTACGGTGCGGTTATTCAGCAATGTTTCCGTAATCTCCCTTGCATCCTCTACCGAGGTTGGCTTGATCACACAGACCTCCATACCATTGCCGGAAGCCTTCTTCACCGGGCGGATTGGAGTGACCTTTGAGGAGGTCTTTGACGATTTTTCATGATACGACTTTCCGGTATCATAATCGTCGTCATAATCATCCATACGCTTTTCCTTGCGGAACGAAGATTTCGGCTTAATATCCTCATCCTCATAATCATCATCGTAATCATAATCCTCATTATAAAAATCGTCATCATCATCCGGATTCAGACGCATGATATTTAAAAACTTATCCATAATTCCCATTTAATTGCGCTCCTGACTCTAGCTGTTCTTATAAATCCGCTCCCCAAATATACCGGTTCCCACACGAATAAGCGTTGCCCCTTCCTCGATGGCAACGGTGTAGTCTCCAGTCATACCCATAGACAATACTTTCATAGATACATTATCTATGTTTTTATTCATTATGTCAACAGATAATTGCTTTATTTTGCGGAAATACGGGCGGTTCTCCTCGGCATCTGCAACGTTTGGGGCGATTGTCATCAGTCCCTGAATGCGCACGTTTTCCAGTCTTGCGATCTCCTCCACCAAAAGAATCGCATCCTCCGCCGAGGTTCCGAACTTGGAATCCTCTCCGGCAATATTGACCTCGACGAGGATCGGAACGATCATATGTTTCTTCTTTGCCTGAATATTAATTTCCTCGGCGAGACGGTAGGTATCGACCGAATGGATCAATGCCACCCTTCCGACGATATACTTTACTTTGTTCCGCTGCAAATGCCCAATCATATGCCAGCGAATATCTGACGGAAGCTCATCCATCTTCTGACAAAGCTCCTGCACCTTATTTTCTCCAAAGTTACGAATATTTGCCGCGTAAACCTCCTCTAGCATGGAGATTGGTTTTGTTTTGCTCACGGCAATGAGCGTGACCTCCTCACGCTTCCTTCCCGCCGCCTGACATGCAGCCTGAATCTTTTGTTCCACTGACGCTAAATTTTCTGTGATCATATTCTTTCCTCCCAAAGCTTACTGTGTAACTAAATCGTCTTCCTTGATCTTAGAGCCATCCAATGCAATATGGTCATACAATGCGATTCCATAGTCTGTTCCTGTACGGACAATCGAATACTCCTCGTTCTGATATAAAACATCAATCTGTTTAAATACTGCATAACCCTTATTGATATTGTATACGCCATCCAAAACAGCAGTATTCTCCCCGATCCGGTAGGAAGCGCTGGAATCCGGCTTTTTAATGACATCCGACGCTCCGACGTCCTCATCATCAATATAATAGGATTCCTCTGTCTCATAGTAGATCGTCGGTGTGAGAAATTCCGTGTGCTCCTTTCCGTCCTTATCCACACGGGACAGCAGGATTCCCTGCTCCTGTGAATCACCGCCCAGTAAAAAATATTCCTTTGGCACGGTAAAAAATTCTTTTTGTGTGATAGAGGAATTTGGGATCTTCAAGCCCGTACCTTCCTGCAGGAGCAGCTCTATCTCAATGTAGCGGTCCTTTGCATAACGGATCATTGAATTTTTCAGGTTGAGGATCAAATAATCCTGCCCGTCCCGATTGACGAGGGAGTACGTCGCATAAGCCGTCTTATCATCCTTTACAAAACGAAGCTTCAGTGTGTCGTCATCTGCCAGCTCCTTCGCCACACCCTGCGGAACAGGAAGGACAATATTCCAAAGCTCACTCGTGATCAGCTTATAAAGAGGAGCTCCGTTCTCAATCTTTCCTGCGTTCTGATTGCTCACCCGGCTGTAGGAAGCCTCATGGAACATATCCGCAGTAAAGCTGTCTGTGGTAACCTCCTCATAGCCGTCCGTATAATAGACAACGACACCATGCGTATCTGCAGCAATCGGATGAAAGGTATTTCCCGCCTGTGCGCTCGCCGTATAATCGCCAAGCTGTGAAAGCGCATTTAGATTCAAGGCTTCATTGAGCGAGGATGCAACGTCCTCCTTAAAGGAATATACCTGATAAAAATTTTCTGACTGATAGGAGGTCTGAAAATCATAAATACTCTCCTCCAGCTCCGAAAGAACATCGGGATCCAGCTCCGAAACCTTCTGCTCTGCATTGTCAAGCAAATCTGAGATCTCTCCATTTTCATCAATCGAGCATACAAGGTTATTGTAACTGACCTTAGAGCCCTCCTTTACATAAAAATTCATCGTTCCTGTATAATTTGCATAATATACCTGCTCCTCACGCAGGATCAGTCCGCGATAGACATGGTTTGCCGCCATCGTTCCCTGCTCCACCTCATAAGGAGAGATGTGCGTCGCAGTCATATAGGTAAACACATTAAAAATAAGATAAATAAAAATAACAACAAAAATAATGATGCCAATATTCAGATTAAAAGGTTTGCGATACCTTACTACCTTTTTATTTTCACTCAAAAAAATACCCGCCTTTTTTAATTTCAATAAATCTATTCTATCATTTTACCGCAAAGAAAACAACTTCTGCAATGTATAAATGCAATCTGTCCGGTACATACTATCGAAAAAGGAGGAATCAGCATGAATACAAATTGGTTGGATTATACATTGCTCACATTAGTGATCATCGGAGCCGTCAACTGGGGATTGATCGGTTTCTTCCGCTTTGATCTCGTCGCCTTTATATTCGGCGATATGTCATGGCTCACCAGGATCATCTATGCGGTTGTTGGGCTTGGCGGCTTATATCTGCTCAGTCTCTTTGGCAGGATCCGTTCTATGGAAGAATCATAAGCGATAAGATCATAAGAAAATAAGTCATGGGAAACGCGAAGTTTTCTAATTCCAAAAGAACCTGTTATGTCAACAACGAGCGGCACGCTTCGCGAGCCACTCTTATGTCAACAAAAAGTGCTGCAACATGCAGCACTTTTATTGTTCTTAAAATTATAAGGAAATGACGATTTTCGCCTTTGCACATTCCGGAAGCTGAGATGCATCGCGGGATATGCTTAAAACAAACTTCACATTATATTTTTCACTGATCACATCAAGCTTTTGGATCGCATGACTGATCTCCTCCTCCGTATCAATGCCGGAAATTGTCAGAAAGCTGTCTAAATACATTTCTTCCAGATCATTGTCCTGCGATACGATACCGCAGATAAAGCCGAGGAATTCATCACAATTATCAATCGGATAATCTGTCACGTTAATGAGCCGAACCTTATTATTCAGTTCGTACATATGCTTCTGGCTCTTGTCAAGATATACGATATTACCGGACACGGCAGCAACAGAAGCATTCACTTTGTTTAATAATTCCTTTGTCTTGCCTTTTCCCTTTTCACCTGAAATAATCTCTATCATGGTCATTTCCTCCTAGTAGTCCTGTTTTATGCATATTCTTTGTTAATATGTATAAAAGCAGTTGGTTTTATAAAACAATTATAGTCTATATGCACATAAAACACAACTACTAATTTGCAAACCCTGCAAGGATTTCATTCATCAGCATATAAAGGTTTGATTTCCCGTCCGCTTTAAATACGATAGAAATAATCGGCTGTCCTGACGCATTTTGGGAATACAAAACAAGACAATAGCCTGCCTCTCCGGTCGTTCCCGTCTTTCCTCCAAGGATCGTGAAGCCTTCCGGTGTTTTTGCCTCTCCGGTCAGATAAAGATTGGTATTTTCCCATGTCTTTTCAACTGACTCCCCCTGCGCATTCGTATAGACAACGTCGTAAGACTTTGCAGCAATGATCTCTGAAAACATCTGATTTTCCAAAGCTTTCGCAAAAATTAAATACATATCATAGACTGTCGTATAATGATTTTCATCAGGCAGACCGTTCGGATTGACAAAATGAGTCTGTGTTGCCCCCATTGCTGCCGCCTCCTGATTCATCAGCTCTGCAAATGCCTCTACCGATCCGGCAAGATGCTCTGCAATCGCAATCGCCGCATCGTTTCCGCTGCGGAGCATCATTCCATAGAGAAGGTCCCGGAGTGTCACACGGTCTCCTGCCTTTAAGTCGCAGACAGACGAATCGGCAGCCTGATTGGCGGCATTCTCACTGACTGTCACATAGACGTTAAGATCATCAGAATATTTAAGAGCAAGATAGGCAGTCAGAATTTTTGTAGTGCTTGCCGGATACAAGCGTTCGTAAAGATTCTTGGCATATACAACCTCCCCGGTGGAAAGATTAAACGCGCCGGCGCCCTCCGCCACCGAGGAGGTTGTCGCGTCCGTACCAAGCGCAATATCCTCTGACACACAAAGTCCGGTGGAAAAATAGTTTTTAGAAGTGTCCGAACCCGTCGCAGAAATGCCAAGTGAATCCGCCATTTCATACACGTCATAGGAATCTGTGAGTGTTTCCCCGCTGCCGCAGCCGTATACGGCAAAGACCAGACATATCATAAGTGTAAATGCCGCAGTTTTACTTATACATCTCACGCCACTCCAAGTCCCCTCTGTCTAATGATTTGATCAAAAGCTCCGCGCTTGCCAGATTTGTCGCAAGCGGAATATTATGCGTATCACAGATACGAAGAATACTGTGAATATCCGGCTCATGGGACTTCGGCGCCAGCGGATCGCGCAGAAAAATGACAAGATCAATGTCATTGTGCTCAATCTGCGCGCCAAGCTGCTGCGCACCGCCGAGATGCCCGGCAAGATATTTGTGAATATTTAAGTTTGTGACCTCCTCGATCAGCCGTCCGGTCGTTCCGGTTGCATACAACTCATTTTTACTTAAGATCCCCCGATAAGCAATACAAAAATTCTGCATCAATTTCTTCTTTGAATCATGCGCGATCAATCCAATGTTCATATTCGCAGATACCCCCTGTTAATATTTTTTAGGCTGCAGACCGACATTTAGAACAAGTCCGATGCCTATATATAATGACCATAGCGAAGTAAGACCATAGCTCACAAACGGTAAGGTTACGCCTGTATTTGGAAGCAGACCGCTGGCAACTCCAATATTGATGATGCTTTGGAAACCGATCAGCGCGGCAACTCCGCAGCAGATTAATCTGCCTGCCAAATCTTTTGCTTTTCTAGCAATAAATATACACTCAATCGTAATGAAAAGCAAGAGTATTATGATCGCCGCCGTGCCAAGAAAACCAAGCTCCTCTCCAGCTACCGCAAAAATAAAATCGTTTTGCGGCTCAATAATAAAATTACCGTTTTTTACAGATGCAGGGTCCGTATTTCCAAGACCCTTTCCAAAGAGCATTCCAGAACCGATCGCCATGATGGAGTTCTGCTGCTGAAGGGCAATATCCGGATAATCCTCCGGATAAAGCCATGCCATGATACGCCCCATCTGATAGGAGCGGATAAACGGAAATTTATCCTGAATGACCAGTGTCATAAAAACAAGAAAAGCAGGTACACAGGTAAGCAGAACTCCCGCGACGATCTTATAGCTTAGCCCTGCGATAAACAGCATGGCACAAAATATCAGCGCCATAATAATAGTTGTCGAGAGATTTGGCTGCGCAATAATGAGCGCTAAGATGATTCCGATCAGAAGAAAGGAACGGCATAGTACCCGCAGACTGCTGATCTTCTCCTCATGTTTCATAAAATAATAGGCAAAAAATAAAATAACACAAATCTTTACGAGCTCCGAGGGCTGAAATCGAAACCCTCCGATCTCAAACCAGCGCTGTGCGCCGCCGGCGTCGTCACCCGCCACAAATACAAACACCAGCAGGGCTACGGCAAACATATAGATCACCCATGAAAAACGCAGCAAAAAGCTGTAGTCAATACAGGATACCGCCGCCATGATCAAAAGACCCGAGAGCATCCCGATCAGCTGCTTTTGCTGGTCTCCCGGACTTGCGCTTCCGACAAGCAGAATGCCTATAATATTTAAGATCACTACCAAAAGGATCAAGGTAAATTTGTAATTCTTTAGTTTATACTGTTTTGGCATTTTCTCAGGATTCCTTAAGAATAATTTTAATTTCTATGTTTTCGGGTTCAATATCAATATACTTTGTGACGAGCAGTCCGATCTCTTGGCGCAGCTCGTTCATCGCATTCTCATCCAGCTTTTTTTTGCGCGCATCGATCATAAGCCGCAGACGTTCTTTTGCAACATTCTTTTTTTTCGTTCTGTGGCACATATCACACCGTCTTTCTTGCGGTGTTTCCCCACAGAACACGGGAAAACAGACTGCCGCGCTTTTGGCTCATATCTTCATCGACCGGCAGCTCCTCTCCCAGAAGTCTGCGCGCAATATTCTGGTAACCTAACGCTGCCGCGGAGGAACGTGTGCCAATGACGGGCTCTCCGTGATTTTGGGCGATGATGACCTCCTCATCCTCCGCAACGACTCCGATGAGCTTTGCCTCCAGAAGTTCACAGATATCAGGAATATCCAGCATATTTCCTTCCTTTACCATCCGCTTGCGGAAACAGTTGACAAGAAGCTGTACCTCCTTTGCCTTCTGCCGCCGCAATAGCTGCAGCACGCAGTCCGCATCATGGATCGCCGCGATCTGAGGTGTGGTTACAAGAATGATACGGTCTGCATCAAGCGTTGCCAGACGAAAGCCCTCATCAATCCCCGCCGGGCTGTCAATTAAAATATAATCAAATTCCCGGCGCAGATCCTCCAGCAGATCAGACATCTGTGCCTGACTGAGCCTGTCCTTACACTCATTAGAGCACGGAGAGGGAATCACCCATAAATTGGGATAACGCCTGTCACGGATCAGCGCCTGCTTAAGCCGGCATTTTCCGGTCAGAATATCCACAAGATTATAGAGGATCCGGTTCTCCAGCCCCATGACTACATCAAGGTTTCTTAAGCCAATATCGGTATCAACCAATACTACCTTTTTATCTAACAGTGAAAGTCCCGCACCGACGTTTGCTGTTGTAGTCGTCTTGCCAACGCCGCCTTTTCCTGAGGTAAAAGTGATCACTTCACCCATTTGTCAAAGACCTCCTGTTTTTTATTACTTAATCCGCTGTTAAGGGATTAAGGCTAATAATACCCGCGCTGAGCGTTGCAAGCATCGCCAGCGGGGTTTTATTACGTCTGGAAAGGAAAGAAGCCCTGCCCTTTGGTGGGGCTTCTCCATAAATGCCGGAAATATTATAGGCCTCCGGCTCAAAAACCAACGCGGAAATAAAGCTGCCCTGTCTGCCGGACATTCCCGCGAATGCGCTGCCTTTTAATGCGCCAAGAACCACAATATCGCCCTGTGAAACAACACATGCGCCGCTTGGCACATCGCCGATGATCACCACGCTCTCATCTGTCTCCAAACGCTCTCCGGCAGAAAGGGCCCCATAATAAAAGGTACCTGTCACTCTCTGCTGCAGCTTTTCATTCTGCTGCTGCGCAGCGATCCTTTGAGACAAAATCGCGTCGCGCAGCTCGTCTTCCTCGACAATGCAGCGAATGTCAACCCCCGTATTTTCAATGATCGCATCAATGATCTGATACTTCTCCTCATCTGTGAGTATTCGCCCCTCAAAGGAGATTGCAAAGGATGCATTTGCAAAAAATTTTTCCGAAGCCTGAAAGCGTTTTAAAATCTCATCCAGCAATTCTGAAAACGGCAGCGCCGCATCCAACACCAACGTAATTCCGCATTTACTGCTTTTAATGATAACTGCCTGACTCATAACTCCCTCCACCTAGTCGCTGAACTGACTGGAAGACGTAGAATTAACCTCCTCTGCCTGACCGCTTAAGAGTTCCTCTGCATCTTCTGCCTTAAAATAATAAGCAAGTACATTTCTGGAAAGCTCTGCCGCATTTTGCGAGGTATAGCCATAGGCAATACGGGTTGCAATCGCTATTTCCGGATTTTCATAGGGTGCATAACCGACAAAGAGCGCATGGTTCGCGCGTGTCAGATTCTGCTGTGCCGTACCGGTCTTACCTGCCGCAGCTATCGGAAAACCGTTAAATTTACTTGTATTTTCTACAACCATCCGCATACCGGAATGAATTGCATCCCATTCTTCGTTATTCAAAACATCAATGGTATTGCGTACCTCCGGTGCAAAGGATGCGATCGTATTGCCCTCCGAATCAGCAACATGGTCAAGGAGCGTATACCGATATACCGTTCCTTTATTTGCCACAGCCGTGATATAGCGGGAAAGCTGCACTGTTGTATAGCGGTTATTACTCTGGCCAATCGCCGCCATGACCGGAAATTCATCTGCCATCCGCGGCTCAGCCTCCTCGATCTCGATTCCTGTTTTCTCATCAAAGCCGAACATCGCCGCATATTTCTGAATCTTTGAGATCCCAAGCGCATCGTTATAATTTGTCTGGTAGTTGTTTGTGCTGAGACGGTAACCCACCTCATAAAAATAATAATTGCACGAATCACGGATCGCCTCTGCGACATTGACGTCTCCATGTGTGCCGCCTCTTGAGAAAATCCAGCATTTGGGTTTATTGCTGATATTTTCATATTGTCCGAGGTCCTTGATCTTTTCTCCGAGCGTAATATAGTTCTCTGCAAGTCCTGCCGTTGCCAGAACCATCTTGTACGTAGAACCAGGCGCCGTACCCTGCTGTGTCGCGTAATTGTACTGCGGCAGTGATTTATCTGTCTGCAGACTGTTGAAGTATTCTGCATCCACTGTATTTGCAAGACGGTTGCTGTCATAGCCGGGATAGCTGACAAGCGCTAAAATCTCGCCTGTTTTCGTATCTGTCACGACACAGGAGCCTGAGCATGGATCAAGCGCAAGCTGCGCCGGCGTGATCGCAAGATTTTTGATCTTATCCTTCAAAAATGTTACCGCGTTGATCGTACCGTTTTGTAAGCCCGCAATCTCCGCCTCATTGTAAGGCAATACCCCCTGATCAAAAAGGATCAGACAAAGCAGACGTCCGGAGATGGCGCCCTCCTTTACCAGATACTTATAAATGATCTTGGAAAACTCCTTCTGCGTGGCAATCTCCTCCAAAATATACTGACATAGGGCAGTATAGATTTCGTCAGAATCTGAATATTTTTCCTCGATCGTAAACTGCGTAATGTCAATCCAGTTTTTGGAAATCGCATGATTGAGGTAGATATACGGACTCACCTCCCCTGTTTTCCATGACTGATAAATCTCATCCGAGGCGTCAATCCGCTCCTCGATCAAAATCTTATTGCCCTTGAGCTGATTGATGATGTAAGTAAAGTAATCCTGATCCTCCTCGCTCAAATTCCGGAACTGCTCTGCATTTTGATCTGCAAGATCCGCAGAAAGTCTGTTTTTTACAACTGTTTCACGCGACGCAAAAATCCGTGCAGTCTCACGCTCATTTGCGGTCGCGTCCTCCTTGGCAAACGATTCCAGATCGATCACATTATTGTCGATCAGTGCAAAATAGACATCCGTGATCGGAATTGGTATCTCTGAGGTCGGATTATCAATGTTTGAGTAAACAATTCCTGCAATCTCCTGCTCCAACAGATGATAGACGGCGCTCTGAAGATCACTGTCGATAGAAAGATAGACGTCATTTCCTGCCGTCGGCTCCTTCCTGTCGATCACCTCCAGCACCTTGCCCATATAATCGACATAAAGCTTTTCATAGCCCTTTTCACCCTTTAAATAGCTGTCCATATACTGCTCTATGCCGCCCTTTCCGATGACGTCATTGAGCGTATAGCTGTCATCGGCTGCCGAAAGCGTCTCGTATTCTTTCTCTGAAATCTTGCCTGTGTAACCGATAATAGAAGCAAAATATTCACTGTCGTTATATTTGCGGATCGTATCGCTGACAGCATCCACACCCTGCAGTTCATCCGAATGCTCCTTGATATAAGCGACCGATTCCTCCGAAACATTTTCTGCGATCGTTGTCGCAATATACTTCTGATAAGCATTCTGTGCCATTGCAAACCGGACGATCACAATCTTATGCGCCATTGCGGCGTCATAATCCTTGCTCACACCATAGGAATCAAGCAGATATGCCATGACCTGATCCGCCGTTGCATTTTTCGTATCGTAGCCAAGCTTCTGACTGTATTTTAAGTCATCATAGGAAATCGCTCCGTACACATCTGCCAAAAATCGCTTCCAAGCAGTCCCCGTTACATTAAAAACGTAGGAGCCGTCCGCCTGAAGA
>URJS01000051.1 GCA_900548205.1 uncultured Roseburia sp.
TGTCTTGGAAAAGCCCGGCTTTCCTGCGCCAATCTCATGAATTGGGTAATATGCTTTTGTTGACATATCAGTTCCTCCTTAAATAAAAAATAAAAATTCCGCTACACTAAATAATACACTATGTTATTTTTTTGTCAATTCATTTCTTCCAATATTTTCTCTTTTTTCCACACGCCTCTTTCTTCTGGTACTTTTTCTCTTTATAGTACTAAAATACACCTGATTTTTTTAATTTTTCATTAAATAATATGCAATTTTGTTGTTTTTTCAAAAAAACTTATGGTATGATAGGAAAATAAAAGAAAAGGAGGGGTACTTATGAATACAAACAAATTTTGCGAAATCACTCCGGAGCTGAAGGCGCTTGCCTCCCGCGCAGAGGTCTGCGCGCATATAGATTCCGATTTGTATGCAAGGTACGACGTCAAGCGGGGGCTGCGCGACTTAAACGGCAAGGGCGTGCTTGTCGGTCTGACCGAAATCTCAGAAGTCTGCTCTACGAAAATGGAAAACGGCGAAACGGTTCCGGCAGACGGCGAGCTTTTCTACCGCGGGTACAACGTCAAGGACCTGATCGCCGGTATGAAGAGAGAGAGCCACTTTGGCTTTGAGGAATGCACCTATCTTCTGCTCTTTGGCAAGCTGCCGACGATGGAGGAGCTGAGTGACTTCAGCAGGCTGCTCGGTCATTACCGCACCCTTCCGACAAGCTTTGTGCGTGACATTATCATGAAAGCGCCAAGCCGCGACATGATGAATACGCTGGCAAGAAGCGTTCTCACCCTTTACTCCTACGATGATCTTGCCGATGACGTCTCGATTCCAAATGTGCTCAGGCAATGCCTGCAGCTTATCAGTCTCTTTCCGCTTCTGTCCGTCTACGGCTATCAGGCATATAAGCATTATCATGACGGCGCAAGCCTTTTTATTCACTCGCCCAAAGCAGAATACTCAACCGCAGAAAATATCCTTCATGTTTTAAGAGCAGACAGCCGGTTTTCGCCACTGGAGGCGAAGCTTTTGGACATTGCGCTTGTTCTTCATATGGAGCATGGCGGCGGTAATAACTCCTCCTTTACCACGCACCTAGTCTCCTCCTCCGGCACCGATACCTATTCTGTCATTGCAGCGTCTCTGGGCTCGCTAAAAGGACCAAAGCACGGCGGGGCAAATATCAAGGTGGTCAAGATGTTTGAGGATATGAAGGCAACGCTCAGCGACTGGACGGATGAAGATGAGATCAGCCGCTATCTGACCGCTCTCCTACATAAAGAAGCTTTTGACCGCGCCGGTCTGATCTACGGTATGGGTCATGCCGTGTATTCTCTTTCCGATCCGCGTGCACAGATCTTCCGCGGCTTTGTGGAGAAGCTCTCCGCAGAAAAGGGCTGTGAAAAGGAATTTGCACTCTATGCGGCGGTAGAACGCCTTGCACCAAAGATTATCGCAAGGGAACGCAAAATCTATAAAGGCGTCAGCCCGAACGTCGATTTCTTCAGCGGCTTTGCATACAGCATGCTCGGACTTCCCGTAGAACTTTACACGCCGATCTTTGCGATCGCCCGTATCGCCGGATGGAGCGCGCACCGTCTGGAGGAAGTGACCGGAGGCGGAAAAATCATGCGTCCTGCCTACAAAAATGTCAGCGAACGCAAACGCTATGTGCCAATGTCAGAACGCAGCTAAAAAATCTGACGCAGGCATGATCGCAGCACAATTTTCTATGTCGCAAAAAGAGTCCGCTGCGGCTGTCTAAGCAGCCGTAGCGAACTCTCCATACTGTCACAAAAATATCTTTCTGGCTCTGCGAAGCTCATTTTGAAACCACAAAAAAGCTGCAAGAAACACGAGCATCTCAACCACGTTAAACGCCCCCAGAGACACGATCAGATCGTTGACAAGACCAAGGATCCCGACGATTACGACCAGTCCTCCAAAAAGCGCTTCCTTCCAATATAAAAAATGAATAAAGCCCTCCTTATCCTTACAGCGTTTAATTTCCTCCGGCGTAATCACTACCGTACTGATGACGCCTGTTTTTTTCATGCGCAGCGCCGAAAAAATCATAAACAATCCAAAAATCAATATCACAACGTCAAATAGCAGCATTATATCCATCACGCAGTTCCTCTCATTTCCAGTTTTCTTTCTATTATAGGATGTGCAGCGGCGCCTTGCAACAAATTATCTCAATTTTCTTTTCCAAAAATGAATTTTCAACAAACTTCCAATATATCATTGAACTATTCTTTCACTTGATGTAGAATAAAGACATATTAAGTATATCATTTTCAGCTAAGGGAGATGCAAACTATGTTGGAACAGGTTAAAATTCTAATTGGCGATGATTCTATTCTTGCAAGAAAAAAATTAAAGGATATTATTCTTCAATACGGCACACCGACCTTCTTCGAGGCGACGAACGGACAGGAGACCGTCGATCTCTATAAGAGAGAATCTCCGGACCTTGTCTTTCTTGATATTGTCATGCCGAAAAAGGACGGAAATGAAGCGATCAAAGAGATTATGGATTACGATAAAAATGCCGATATTATTGTCGTATCCTCTGTCGGAACACAGTCAGAACTGAAAACTGCCATCGAGGCTGGCGCAAAAGACTTTATCCAAAAGCCGATCCAGCCGGAATTTATACATCATATTATTGCTTCGCGCTTTGAAGGGAGATAGAAATGTACGCTCAATTTTTTGGGAATTATCTGTTGGCACGAAATATGGTTACAGCAGAGCAATTATTGCAGGCTATGCAGAAAAAGTCTTCGATGCAGATCAAGCTTGGCACGCTTGCGATCCACGCCGGTTATATGACTGCCGGAGAGGTGGAGCGTGTTGTCATTCTGCAGACGCATCAGGACAAGCGCTTTGGTGAGCTTGCAATTCAGGAAGGCTATTTGACAGAACTGCAGGTTGCAGAGCTTTTAAGCAAGCAAAAACCTGATTTTCTGCTGCTGGGACAGGCGCTTGTCGAAAACGGTGTTTTTGACAGGGAACAGCTCCAGAATCTGATTCTTGATTATCAGTCGGAAAACGATCTGGAAACCTTTGAGTATTCATCCGAAACGCAGGAGACGATCCGCCAGATGATCGAGAAATTTTTTGTTTTGGCAGAACGTCCTCTGTCTTCACAGGAGATCTCACTCTTTCACCTGTTTTTGAACAGCCTGATTCGTTTTATCGGCGATGATTTTACAATCGTTCCTCCGAGTATCTGTACGGAATACCCGACGAATTATTGCGTTTCACAGAAGATTCAGGGTAAATTTTCGACACATTCGTATCTTGATATACCGGAATCCTCCTGTATTGCTTTTGCATCCAGATATGTCGGTGAGGATTTTACGGAATTTGACGAATATGTGCGCGCCTCTGTGGAGGACTTTTTAAATCTTTGTAACGGTTTGTTCCTTGTAAATATGTCGAACGACTATTCCCTGGAGTTGACGCTTGAGCCTCCTGTTACTGAGGATGCAGAAACGCTGCTTCTTTTTAAGGAGGAAACCTATCTTCTTCCGATTGTTTATCCATTCGGAACAATTTATTTTCTTCTGACACTTCAACAGACGCATTAAGGATGATAGATCACAAACAGGCTGCCGGTTTCCGGCAGCCCCTTTTTCATTGACATAAAGACATCTCACGGAGCGTGATGTCCTTTTCTTTCCATACCCTTGTAACAAAATCTTTTCCATGCTCCATAAGAAGTCTCATGTACTGTCTCGTTCACTTTCAACATCATGGCGCAGAATGAATTAGTACACTAGTCCAGCTTCAAAAACTTTTTTACAGTCTCCTGCATATGAGAAACCTCGCAAACGGTATCGTGAAGTACCTTAGCGTTTCGGATTTCCTCGATCGCGCGAGGAATCTGAAGCTTTGCGACGGCACTCATCTCCTCCGCCAACGCAAAATCCTCCATGCCGTCATATTTCGCATCGATCGCATGCATGACACTGCGAGTAAACTTAAACGGGCTTGCGGTCGAAGCGATCACTGCCTTTGTGTCGGTATCGCCTGTCTGTCTGCGGTACTTCTCGTAAACGACTGCCGCTACGGCTGTATGCGGGTCGATCAGGTAGCCTGTTTTCTCGTACAACGTGCGTATCATCTCCGCTGTTTCTTCCTCGCTGCTGTAGCCGCCAAAAAATTCCTGCAGCTTCTCTCTCACCTCCGGCGTGATCCCATATCTCCCGTTTTCCGCAAGCTGCTTCATCCATGCACCATTTTTTTTCGCATCATTCCCGCTGATATGATAGAGCAGACGCTCCAGATTACTGGAAACGAGAATATCCATCGACGGCGAGCTTGTCAGCACAAACGGGCGATTCTTGTCATAAATCCCTGTGGAAAAAAAGTCGTACAGAACCTTGTTTTCATTGGAAGCACAGATGAGCTTTCCGATCGGCAGTCCCATCTGCTTTGCGTAAAAGGCAGCTAAAATATTACCGAAATTCCCGGTCGGAACAACGACATGAAGCTTTTCATCACAAGAGATTACGCCGTTTGCATAAAGCCTTGCATACGCATAGACATAGTATACGATCTGCGGCACGAGACGTCCGATATTAATCGAATTTGCGGAGGAAAGCTGATACCCCGCTGCGGCAAGCTGAGCCTCCAGCGCCTGATCTGCAAACATCTGCTTGACGCCGGTCTGCGCCTGATCAAAATTGCCGTTGATGCCAACCACAAAGGTGTTCGCTCCTTTTTGTGTCACCATCTGCCGCTCCTGAATCGGACTGACTCCGTTTTTTGGATAAAAAACGATAACCTTTGTTCCCGGAACATCCGCAAAGCCTGCCAGAGCCGCCTTTCCGGTATCACCAGAAGTCGCAGTCAGGATCACAATCTCCTTCTTCACCTGCTGCTTTCTTGCTGCAGTCGTCAAAAGATGCGGCAAAATAGAAAGCGCCATATCTTTAAATGCGATTGTCTGACCATGAAATAATTCGAGATAATAGGTACCGCACACATCAGCGAGCGGGGCAATTTCCTTTGTATCAAACTTACCGTCATAGGCTGCGGCAATGCAGCTTTTTAATTCTTCTTCGGTAAAATCAGTGAAAAACAGCCGCATGACCTCATATGCCGTCTCCTGATAAGACATCGCCGCAAGCTCCTCGATCCCAAGTGCAAGGGACGGTATCTCTGTCGGTACAAATAATCCTCCATCCTCCGCCAGACCTTTTAAAATCGCTTCCGATGCGGTGACGTGTTCCCTGTTATTTCTTGTGCTCACATATTGTAATTCCATAGCCTTCCCTCATTCTCTTTCGCTTCCAACTATTTTCCGTCATTATAGCGGAAATTCCTTCTCTCTGTCAATGGATACGCTTGCATCCGGCGAAGATTTTTGCTAACATAAGCTTACTTTATAATATGGATGACCTGATTCAGAAGGGAGGCTGCTATGCCGACAGGTGTCTCACAGGCAAAGAAAAAAAACGGCTCTATTTACTATCGCTCCGGCATCACCTATCGCGGAAGACACATCAGTCTCGGCAGCTTTTCCACCGAGGATGCGGCGGCGGCGGCATATCTTGACGCGTCAAAGCTCATTACCGATACTGCTGTAACGCTTGTGAATTTTTCGACAGAACATTTTACGCTCTCCTTTGAAAAAATCATTATCCTGCTTAATTTCCGCGATAACGGGATTTATTTTAAAACGCCTATTTATTTAAGAAAAGGATATTTCAGTTATTTTTTGACGCCGCATATGGAATTGAAATTTGACATCGACGATCTGTTTTACTATTCCGGCAGGAAAATCCAAAAAAGGCAGGGACATCTTTTTGTCAGCGACTACGGTATGCAATATTCCATCTCTGCCCGCTATGGGATCAAGCCCTACGCTGTTTTCGGGCGCGATTATGAATTTGCCAACGGCGACCCGCTTGACTATCGCTACTCGAATATCATCATCCATAATCATTACCATGGTGTGACGAGGCTGGAAAAAAACGGTTTTTGCAGATACCGCGCCGTCATTCATATCAACGGCAATCACACCATTGGCATCTATGCCTCTGAGGAGGAAGCGGCGATCGCCTATAACAAGGCTGCCGCTCTCGCAAAGGCTGCCGGTATTTGCAAGAGCTTTCCTGAAAACTACCTGGAATGCCTAAGCGGAAAAGAATATACAGAGATTTACAGTAAGCTTATGATCTCCGAACGTTATCTTTCTTATCTTGCCAGTCTGGACTCTCTCAGACAGCGTTGACCATCTGCAGCTCTCCCACATAAATATACTTGCCATCAACCTCTTTCATGTTATAATAAGTATAAATTTATGTTATGAGAGGATTTCTATGATGAATCAAAGTCTATCATCCTATCGGATTTTCTATACTGTCGCCAATACCGGAAATATTTCAAAAGCTGCAAAGGAGCTCTACATCAGTCAGCCAGCGATCAGCAAATCAGTGCAAAAGCTGGAGGAAAGCCTCGGCTGCCGCCTGTTTTCCCGCAGCTCGCGCGGCGTTTTTCTGACAGATGAGGGAAAGCTTTTATATGAGCATGTGCGCACGGCGTTTGAAACGCTCTCACTCGGCGAAGAAAAGCTGCGGCGCTCCATTGAGCTTGGCGTAGGACACTTAAAGCTTGGCGTCAGCTCCACGCTGTGTAAATATCTGCTGCTTCCCTACCTCAAGGAGTTTATCCGGAGAAATCCGCATATCTCCATTTCTATCTCCTGCAGCTCTACGAACGATACCCTAAAGCTCTTGGAGGAGAATAAGATCGACATCGGACTGATCGGACGGCCTGTCGGCTTTAAAAATATTCAATTTGATTTTTTGGAGGAAATCGAGGACGTTTTTGCAGCGACGCCGGACTATCTGCAAAATCTTTTGGAGCGCGGCATTCCGCAGAATGCAATCTTATCCAATGCCACGCTGATGCTGCTGGATAAGCATAATATGACGAGACAATATATTGATAATTACCTGCTGGAAAACCAGATGCAGCTGCACGATTCCATTGACATTTCCGATATGGACCTTCTGATCGATTTTGCACGCATCGGCGTCGGCGCCGCATGTGTGATCCGAAATTTTATCCAGAGGGATTTAGAGGATGGCACGCTGGTGGAAATTCCACTTGCCGTGCCAATCCCAAAGCGGGAGGTTGGCTTTGCCTACCGCACCGATCTTAAGCCCTCTGCTCCGTTAAATGAGTTTATCCGCTTCTATCAGGAGTTTGGGGCATAAACGGACAGGTTATATGCTGTTTTCCTCAAAGCTGTGCAGCCATTTTCCTTTGACAAAATACAAAAGGAAAATGATCGAGCTGATCGACCATGTCAGGGGATACGCCCAGAAAATGACAGAAAGCTTCGGGATAAAATGAACCGTCACCGTAATATAAGTAATCCGGATCAGGCACCAGGAAGCCAGCATGACAAGCATCGGCACCGTAGATTTTCCCGCTCCGCGCACAATTCCGGCAATACAGTGAGAAAATGCCAGCAGACAGTAAAAGAGCGCCTCCACATGCGCCTGTTTTGTCGCAATTTCCACAACTGCCATGTTGTCGTCGAAGGCTGCCGCCAGATACGGCATCAGGAAAAAGACGCAAAGACCGACAAGCTCTGCCAGTGACATCGAGCAGAAAATCCCGAACACCGCCCCCTTCTTTGCACGTTCGAGCTGTCGTGCGCCAAGATTCTGCCCGATAAACGTCGTCAGGGACATCGCAAAGCAGGTGATCGGCAAAAAGGCGAATCCCTCGATCTTGGAATAAACACCGCAGCCGGCGACTGCCATGACGCCGAATTTATTGATATTCGACTGCACCACAATGTTTGCGATCGAGATGATCGAGTTTTGCATACCGGAGGGCAGACCGATCTGTATGATCTGGCGAAGCTGCGTGCGGTGAAAACGTATTTCACGCACATGTACCTGATAGATTTCTTTGGTCCTGACAAGACGGATAAAGCAAAGAAGCGCGCTTGCCGCCTGTGAAATCGCAGTCGCGGCGGCGGCAGAAGCGACGCCCCAGCCAAACACCCCGACAAATAAAAGATCCAGCGCTACGTTTATGATCGAAGAAAAAATCAGATAATAAAGCGGATGTCTGCTGTCTCCGACTGCCTGTAAAATCCCCATAACAATATTATACATGACAAACGCCAGCGAACCTGCAAAATACATGCGGAAATATAAAATGGAATTTGGCAGCACTTCCTCCGGTGTTCCCATCCACACTAAAATCTGCGGTGCAAGCGCCATGCCAATGACTGTCAGGAGCAAGCCCGCGACAAGTCCAAACGCCACATCGGTATGCACTGCTTTTTTGAGATTCTCATAGTCCTTCGCACCGAAATATTTGGAAATAACAACACCCGCTCCCACGGCAATGCCGTTAAAAAAGCCGACCAGCAGAAAAATGAGGCTGCCCGACGAGCTGACTGCGGCAAGCGCGTCGCTTCCAAGAATATTTCCCACAATAAGGGAATCTGCCGTGTTGTACATTTGCTGAAATAAATTTCCCAAGAACAGGGGGATTGCGAATGACACAATCCCCTTCCAGATAGAACCGTTTAATAATTTTGTTCCGCTACTGCTATGCTCCATTTCCAACTTACTGCTCCATATCTCTTTTCTTATGCGTTTCTGGTACTATCTTACTCCAAAAGCTTTTACATTTCAAGGTCAGGATTTTATCCTCTGCGAATATCCATCAGCCGAAAGACATCCTCATACACACTGTCCGAATCTTCCAGATCGATCATCAGCCACTTCTGTCCGTTCCCCGCCTTTGTCTGCTCATAGACAGTTCTTACTTCCAGCGTGGGACAATACCCCTTGTCCTTGATATCGATCATCGTTCTTCTCCGTATACTTGATAAGTTTTTATTATCTTTTTAATAAAATATATCTGTTTTTATTATTGAAAATTTTGTAGTATGATGTTATCACAAAAGGAGGTCACAACATGAAGAAAAAAACAAACCCGAAAATACTGTGGCAGCTATTTACATCCATGTTTCTATTAAGTTCCTGCACCTTTGGCGGCGGCTTCGTCATCGTTTCCCTGATGAAAAAGAAGTTTGTCGATGAAAAGCACTGGCTCGAGGAGGAGGAAATGCTCGATATTACCGCGATCACGCAGTCCTCTCCCGGTCCGCTTCCTGTCAATGCATCCGTTATCATCGGCTACCGCATGGCGGGGCTGATCGGTTCCCTCATCGCCGTGTTCGGGACGATCCTGCCGCCGATGATCATTATTTCACTCATCAGCCTCTGCTACGAACAGTTCCGCACAAATACCATCGTTGCGCTTGCGCTTCAGGTGACGCGCGCCGGCGTGGCTGCAGTCATTATCGACGTTACGTTAAACCTTGCTTCCAATATCATCGCCATGAAAAATTATTTCTATGTGACATTGATGATCGTATGCTTTCTTGCAGCCGTTGTGTTTGACTTCAGTGCGATTCTGATGATCCTCTCATGTCTGATGATCGGAATTATAACCGCTGTAATTTCTTCCCGGAAGGAGTGTGCTTAATATGCCGTTAATGTTAAAATTATTCTTTTCCTTTATGCAGGTTGGTATGTTCAGTGTCGGAGGGGGCTATGCAGCCATTCCTCTGATCCAGGATCAGATTGTTAATGTTCTGCAGTTGATGACCATCGAGGAATTCAGTGACTTAATCGCCATTGCAGAAATGACACCCGGTCCGATTTCCATCAACTCGTCCACCTTTGTAGGAATGCAGCTTGCCGGAATCCCCGGTGTACTTATATGCACACTCGGATGCATTATTCCGTCCTTTGTGATCTGCCTCTCACTTGCACATTTTTACTATAAATACAGAAGCTTTTCCGGCATCCAAATAGTTCTGGCTTCTCTGCGTCCCGCTGTCGTAACGCTGATCGCTTCCGCCGGTTTTTCCATTTTAGCGCTTGGTATTTTTAAAGACGGTGTGGCTGCTGTTGAAAACCTCCAGTATATTGAGCTCTCACTCTTTGGCGTCTGCCTGTTTCTTCTGAGAAAATATAAGGTAAATCCGATTCTGATCATTCTTGGCAGCAGCGTTGTCGGAACACTTTTATACCTGCTCCTTTAAAAGCGCAAGAAATGTTTCCATTGCAGGAGAAATACGCTTGTTTTTGTGATAAATCAAGCGTATCGTTCTTTTAAATTCAAGGTCATGCCACGGCAGGATGGCAAGGGTTCCCTCCCGTACCTCCTGCTCGATCATCATGCTTGATAAAATGGAAATGCCATCTGTATACAAAAGCGCCTGCTTGATCGCCTCAATATTACTGCAGGAATAATTAGAGGTAAGCGTTACCCCCAATTCCTGCAAATGGAGCTCCAGCTGATTCCGCGCGCTGCTTCCGTCCTCGCGTGTGATAAACGGATATTTCTCCAATTCATAAATTTGAGGCTCTTTTTGAAAGAGCAGCGGATGATCCGCGCGGACCGCGATCACAAGCGCATCCTCCGCAATATTTTTCATAACCAGATTTTGATTGTCGACATACCCCTCTACCAATCCGATATCCAGATTATAACTCTCTATCATTTGCTCGATTCTACTCGTATTGTCAACCATGACCTCATAGGTCACAGTATCCTCCCGCCCAGCAAGCTTCTGCAGCAGCGGCGGCAGCAATCTCGTTCCCACGCTGACGGAGGCGCCGATACGGATATGGCGGCGCGCGCCGCTGCGGTTGATCTCCGCCTCCATCCGATCATACGCTTCAAGAACCTGATAGGCATAGTCCCGCATCGTCTCGCCGATCGGCGTCAGATACAGGCGACGGTTCATCCGCTCAAAGAGCGAAATCTGATAATACTTTTCAAGATCCGTGATCGCTTTTGAGACGGCCGGCTGTGAAAGCTTTAACTTTTCTGCCGCCGCATGCGTCGTTTTCTCGCGGCACACGGCGACAAATATTTCTAAATGATGCAGGGTCATGGCATACTCCGTTTCTGAAAATCCTTTATTTCATTACGATATTGACGATTCTGCCCGGTACATAGATTTCTTTTACGATATTCCCCGTCAGCTTATCGGCAATCGATGCCTTCGCCTTTGCAATAACAGCATCCTTTGCATCATCTCTGCCGATTTTTAACGTTCCCTTCGTCTTTCCGTTAATCTGCACCGCAATTTCCACAGTGTTCTCTACCGTCTTTGCCTCGTCATACTCCGGCCATGTCTGCTCATAGACATATCCCTCGCCGCCCGCGATCTGCCACAACTCCTCCGTGATATGCGGTGCGACAGGGTTTAAGAGCAAGATCAGAGTCTGATATTCCGCCCGCGTAATGGCATTTTTCCTTGTAAAATCATTTAAGAGCGCCATCATTGCGGCGATCGCCGTATTATATTTTAAATTTTCAAAATCGCTGCTCACCTTCTTGATAGTCTGGTGCATCTTCGTCTCAAGATCCGCAGAATAGACATTCTCATCTGTCATAATATCCTGCAATTTCCAGACGCGCTCCAGAAAACGGCGGCAGCCCTTAACGCCATCCTCCGACCATGCGGCGCTAAGCTCAAATGCACCGATAAACATCTCGTAGGTTCTTAAAGTATCGGCGCCGTAATCCCTTACAATATCATCTGGATTTACGACATTGCCTCTTGATTTTGACATCTTCTCGCCGTTTTCACCGAGGATCATGCCGTGCGATGTCCGCTTTTTGTATGGCTCAGAACAAGGCACCACCTGCTTGTCATATAAAAATTTATGCCAGAATCTGGAATAGAGCAAATGCAGTGTCGTGTGCTCCATGCCTCCGTTGTACCAGTCGACCGGCATCCAGTATTTTAATGCCTCCGGGCTTGCCAGCAGCTCCTTATTATGCGGATCGCAATATCTTAGGAAATACCATGATGAGCCTGCCCACTGCGGCATCGTATCTGTCTCTCGTTTTGCAGGACCGCCGCAGCACGGACAGGTCGTATTCACCCAGTCGGTCATGGCTGCAAGCGGAGACTCCCCGTTATCCGTCGGCATATAGCTGTCAACCTCCGGCAGCATCAGCGGCAGCTCGCTCTCGTCCACCGGCACATAGCCGCATTTCTCGCATTCCACGATCGGAATCGGCTCTCCCCAATAACGCTGGCGGGAAAATACCCAGTCTCTTAATTTATAATTTATCTTTGCCGTGCCGATCCCCTTTTCTTCCAGATAAGCGATCATCTTCTCCTTGGCTTCCTTCACTTCCAGACCGTTTAAAAATTCAGAGTTGATCAGCACACCTGTCGCAACATCCGTAAATGCGCCTGCATGGATATCCACTTCCTCACCGTCTTTGGCGACAACCTGAACCATCGGAAGATCAAACGTCTTGGCAAACTCCCAGTCGCGCTCGTCATGCGCCGGAACTGCCATGATCGCTCCTGTTCCGTATGACATCAGCACATAATCGGAAATCCAGATTGGAATTTCTTTGCCGCTTACCGGATTGACTGCAAAAAGCCCCTCAATCGGAACGCCCGTCTTTTCCTTTGCAAGCTCCGCACGCTCAAAATCAGACTTCTTTGCTGCAGCCTCCCGGTAGGAAGCGATCGCATCCCAGTTTGTGATCTCCGTCTTGTACTTATCAATCATCGGATGCTCCGGTGAAACGACCATATAGGTCACGCCAAACAGTGTGTCACAGCGTGTGGTATAGATACGAAGCTTATCCTCTTTTCCCTTGATAGAGAAATCTACCTCAGCCCCTTGTGATTTTCCAATCCAGTTTTTCTGGGAAACCTTGACACGCTCAATGTAATCAACGTCCTCCAGCCCCTCTAACAGCTTATCCGCATACTCCGTGATCTTTAACATCCACTCGCTCTTAACCTTACGGACAACGGAAGAACCGCAGCGCTCGCAGGCGCCGCCCACGACCTCCTCATTTGCCAGGCCAACCTTGCAGGACGGACACCAGTTGATCGGCATTTCCTTTTTATATGCCAGTCGCTCCTGAAACATTTTTAAGAAAATCCACTGCGTCCACTTGTAATAATCAGGATCTGTCGTATTCACCTCTCTGTCCCAGTCAAAGGAATAGCCGAGCGAATGCAGCTGTTCCTTAAAGCGTGCAACATTATTTGCCGTAACAACCTTCGGGTGGATTTTATTCTTGATCGCATAATTTTCCGTGGGCAGACCAAAGGCATCCCAGCCCATCGGATAGAGCACATTGTAGCCCTGCATCCTGCGCTTTCTTGCCACAATATCAAGCGCCGTATAAGGTCTTGGGTGACCAACATGCAGTCCCTGTCCCGACGGGTAGGGAAACTCCACCAGCGCATAAAATTTGGGCTTGCTGTAATCGCATGTTGCGGCAAACGCCTTCTTCTCATCCCAAATATCCTGCCATTTTTTCTCGATAACCTTGTGATTGTAAAGCTCTGACATCATATTCCTCCTTAAAAAAACAACGAGCGACACGCTTCGCGAGCACTCTTATGTCAATCAAAAAATCTCCGTCTCCAAAATAGAGACGAAGATTTTTCTCCGTGGTACCACTCTGCTTCGCATCGGTATTCTGTAGAAGCCCTTTTGGCATCTGCTCTTTCCCATGCGCTCTTTCTATCCTTAACGCGGACAAAACGCCCAAACCTACTGACAAGCGCTGTCGGTTCAATCCGGGAACTCAAAGGCGAGTTGGGAGCTTTTGCTGCTGCCTCTCACCACCCGGCAGCTCTCTGAAAGCATACGGCTCTTAATACTCCTCATCCATGTCTGTTTCCTATGAAAACATTTTTACTATGCTTCATTCTAACATATGCGGCATATTTGTCAACCGCTTTTTATACAGCTTAGTTGTTGATAAACTTATCTTCCTCGTTATTCCAGCTGTAGAGACCGCGAATCTCCTCTCCGACCTTCTCCGACGGATGCTCTGCGGCGTGCTTTCTCATCGCCTTAAAATGTACCTGTCTGCCTGCGGGAGACATATCAAGCAAAAATTCTTTGGCAAAGGAGCCGTCCTGAATATCGGAAAGAATCTGCTTCATTGCCTGCTTCGTCTCATCGGTGATGATCTTTGGTCCCGTCACATAATCACCGTACTCCGCCGTATTGGAAATGGAATATCTCATGCCCGCAAAGCCCGATTGATAAATCAGGTCAACGATCAGCTTCATCTCATGGATACACTCAAAGTAAGCGTTTCTGGGATCATAGCCTGCCTCCACGAGCGTCTCATACCCCGCCTGCATCAGGGCGCACACGCCGCCGCAGAGCACTGCCTGCTCTCCGAAAAGGTCTGTCTCCGTCTCGGTGCGAAACGTTGTTTCAAGGACACCTGCTCTTGCACCGCCGATGCCGAGCGCATATGCAAGCGCAATATCCTGTGCCCTTCCGCTCGCATCCTGTTCTACCGCGATCAGGCACGGCACGCCCTTGCCCGCCTGATACTCCGAGCGAACCGTGTGTCCCGGTCCCTTCGGCGCGATCATCGTGACATCCACATATTCCGGCGGTGTAATACAGCCAAAATGAATGTTAAAGCCATGTGCAAACATCAGCATATTGCCTTCGGCAAGGTTTGGCTCGATTTCATTCTTATAAAGCTCTGCCTGCTTCTCGTCATTGATCAGAATCATGATAATATCTGCCTGCTTTGCCGCTTCCGCCGCCGTATACACCTCAAAGCCCTGACGGACCGCCTTCTCCCATGATCTGCTTCCCTCATAAAGTCCGATGATGACATGGCATCCGGATTCCTTCAGATTTAGGGCATGCGCATGACCCTGGCTGCCGTAGCCGATGATCGCGATCGTCTTTCCCTCCAGATAAGAGAGATCACAATCCTCCTGATAAAAAATTTTTGCTGACATAGTCGTTTCCTCCAAAATAAAATTTTATGGGCAGCGCACATCTACAGGGATTGCAGATGTCCGTTCTCATCAAATATCTTTACATCGGCGCAGCCTCTTGAGAGACCTGTAATACCGGTGCGCGCCAATTCCAGTATCCCGTAGCCCTCCACCAGATCTAAAAAAGCATCCAGCTTATCCTGTCCTCCCGTCAGCTCCACCACCATAGAATCATGCGTGACGTCCACAAGCTTGCCGTGAAAAATCTCCGTCACGCTGATGATCGGCTGACGCTCGGTGTCCTTTGCCCGAAGCTTCACTAAAAGAAGCTCTCTTGTAACGGAGGCTCCGGGCTCCAGTGTCTTAATATCCACCACGTCCTCCAGCTTTGCCAGCTGCTTTTCGATCTGCTCCAAAATCTGCTCGTCTCCGCTTGCGACGATCGTGATCCTGGTATATCTCGGATCGGCTGTCACCCCGGAAGAAAAGCTGTCGATATTATATCCCCTGCGGCTGAAAAGACCGGAAATATGACTTGTGACTCCCGGATTATTCTCAACCAAAAGCGATAATACCTGTTTTCTCATATAACCTCCTTCCTTACCTCGCTTCATTCCTGCTAAAACTTATCTCTGATAATAACAATATCCGATTTTTTTGTCAATCATCCGGCAAAAGTAAACAGCAATTTTCTCTTGAAAGTACCGGGGCATACTTGCTTTCTGACAAAAATTCCGCTACACTTGTGATATATAAATTCAAAGAAAGGTGTCTTTTTCTAATGATAAAAGTATCAAAAAACATCCGTCCGCGTTTTCTGCTATTCCAATACTGTCTGCTGCAGGGCGGCTACTGGGCGTCGTTTTGCGCCATCTATGCATTTTCCACAGTGCTTTTGCTTGCCAAGGGCTTCACAAGCTCACAAATCGGCATTACCGTTGCAATCGGAAATATCCTTGGAGTCATTTTACAGCCTGTTTTTGCTGGAATCGCAGATTCCTCCAAGCGTATTTCCATCCACAGACTGACAGCCCTTATGACTGCCATAACAGCAGTCTCCTTTGGTCTTTTATATCTGTTTCCAAAGCCTGCACTTGCCGTATTCGCCTGCTTTCTTGCGACAAATACCTTTCTTCAGGTCACCCAGCCGCTGGTAAACTCCGTCAGCATCTACTATATGAATCACGGCGTCTCCGTTGATTTTGGAATTGCGCGCGCCGTCGGTTCCATTTCCTATGCTGTGGCATCCTCTGCCCTCGGCTGGCTCATTGAGCGAAAAGGCGCAGATGTCATCATCCCTGCCGCCTTACTGTTTCTTGCACTGATGCTGCTTGCACTGCTGTCGATGCCTGCCATTTCTTCTCCCGAAACCTCTGTCCCGTTAGAGCAGAGTGCAGAGCCTGAGACAGTAAGAGAGCCCTTTTTTCACTTTTTTCTCCGCTACCGGCGTTTTACACTCGCTCTGCTTGGCGTCACGCTGCTGTTCACCTTTCACAATATGACAAACAGCTATCTGATCCAGATCGTGGAATCGCTTGGCGGCGACTCTGCCGATATGGGAGCCGCACTTTCGTTTGCTGCTGTCTGTGAGCTTCCTGTCATGCTCCTTTTTACCAAGCTTAAGAAGCGCTTTTCCAGCAGCCGGCTTTTCGTGCTTTCCGGCTTCTTTTTTGCTACCAAAGCAGGCGTTTATCTGCTTGCCCAAACCGTTCCGCAATTTTTGATCGCCCAGATTTTTCAGATGGGCGCCTTTGCGCTCTATATCCCCGCCTCCGTCTATTATGTAAATGAAACGATGACGCCGCGTGATAAATTTAAGGGACAGGCTGTCATGACAGCAACCAACACGCTCGGCGGCGTGATCGGAAGTCTCCTCGGCGGCTTTTTACTCGATCATTCCGGCGTCTCTCCGCTGCTTATCAGCGGTTTTGCGCTGTCCGCTGCCGGAGCCGTTCTCCTATTTTTTGCCTGCCGCACAAGGCGGCAGTAACTACCGTTCCTTTTACCGAAGGCTCAATCACTTAACCTTCTGCCATCCGCATCGGTGTTAAGATTCCCCGTCAGGATCATGATTCCCTCAATAAAGCCCCAGATGCTCGAAATAAACGCCCCTAAGCCGCAGGTTAAGACCGTGATCAAAAGCTGCGCAATTGCCTTCCCGGTATAACCGAGATAAAAATTATGTACGCCGAACACTCCTAAGAAAATAGCAAGCAATCCTGCCGCCACCTTTGATTTCCCGCCAAAACCTGTGCCATTTAACGCTATGCCGCAGTTTAAACATACCTGGCTTCCCGGCTGTGTCGGCTGTCCGCAGTTGGGACAGTAGTTTTCTCCCACACCCTTCTTTGTGCCACATTTTACACAGATCACAGCCTCATCTGTCACATATGGCTGTCCGCAATTTTTACAAAACATTACGACTCCTCCCTTCACTCATCATTCTGTTTCTATTTTAAAGCATATCCCGCCGCCTTGCAAATATTATTTTTTGCCTTATCGCAGCAAGCTTCCATAGAAAAAAATTCATTTTACGCTTGACAAACTGCTCGAAAATTAATAGAATATAGAAGTATGTTTACATT
>URJS01000052.1 GCA_900548205.1 uncultured Roseburia sp.
ATAAAAACGGAGCTGTTGCTCCAGTAGATTATTTATCTACTTTTGCAACAGCCCCTTTTAAGTAGATAAGTTCTTGTTTTTAACATAAATTATAAAGCTTTTCTAAGTTTTATAAAGGAATAGCTTCTTCTTTGAGATAGAAAAAGAAAGTGGGGAAGGCTATACGATAAGCCAGTGAGAGGAAACGGGACCAAAGACAGGAGGATAAGGGGATGAACGCAGTAAAGAGGTTTTTAAGGGATGAGCTGGAGGGGTGGAAGGCATGGGAGGCAGCGTGGCTGTTGACGGCATGCGTCGTCATTATAGGGTTGGGTCTTTACTGGGGAGATACCTTTCTGGGGATTCTTTCATCGACAATGGGAGTTGCCTGTGTTGTGTGTACCGGTAAGGGAAAATTATCGGCATATATTTTTGGACTGATCAACAGCTTTTTGTATGCGGTCATTTCGTATCAGGCTTCTTTGTATGGGGAGACAATGCTGAATGCGATTTATTATATCCCGATGCAGTTTGTTGGATTTTATGTTTGGAGGAAACATATGGATCAAGAGACGAAGGAAGTGGAAAAAAGGCATATGAGCTGGAAACACAGACTGCTGCTTTTTATCGCGATAGTGGTTTCCACATATTTGTATGGAATACTTCTTGCTTATTTGGGAGATGCTATGCCGTTTGTGGATTCCTTTACGACGGTTTGCTCTGTTGCCGCGATGATCATCAGTGTGAAAATGTTTGCGGAGCAGTGGTGGATATGGATTGCAGTCGATGTTTTCAGCGTTTACATGTGGTGGTGCGATTTTGCATCGGGGAGTGATAATATGGCAACTCTTTTGATGTGGACGGTATATCTTGGCAATGCAGTCATTATGTTGATAAAATGGGAAAGAGGTGCAAAAAGAGAAGATGCGGTATAAGGTTGGAATGTATGGCGGTTCCTTTGATCCGCTTCATATAGGGCATATACATGATATGATAAAAGCGGCGTCGGTGTGCGAGAAATTGTATGTTGTGATTAGTTGGTGCAGTGGGCGTGAGAGTACAAGTAAGGAGCTGCGCTATCGCTGGATTTTAAACGCCTTAAAGCATTTGTCAAATGTAACGATCCTTTTGATCGAGGATCAGGCAGTAAGCAAAGAAGAGTATAACACGGATGCTTATTGGGAGAAGGGCGCTTGTGACATCAAACAAGCAATTGGAAAAAAGATAGATGTGGTGTTCTGTGGAGATGATTATTATGGAACAAACCGGTTTGAAAGCTTGTATTCACCGGAGTCAGAGGTCATTTATTTTGAGCGCAGGGAGGTTCCGATCAGCTCTACAGAGATCAGGGAGTGGGCAAGTGAGCACTGGGATTACATACCGGAGGTCTGCAAACCGTATTATACAAAAAGGGTATTGATCGTGGGAGGGGAGAGCACCGGAAAATCAACGTTGGTTCAAAATTTAGCGCTTGCATACAACACAAATTTTGTCAGTGAGGTAGGGAGAGATACCTGTGCCTATGCGGGCGGAGAAGAATTTATGACGGTTGACGATCTTTATGAAAATCTTTTGCGTCAGAAATTAAATATCATGGATGCCGCAAAAAGGAGCAATCGAATTTTGTTTGTAGATACGGATGCAATGACGACTTTATTTTATGCAAAATTTTTACTGACCTCCGAGTCGGAAATCGCGCATTGCACGAAGCTTGCCGAGGCGATCCATGAAATTACTGTGTGGGATGCGGTTTTGTTTCTGGAACCAACGGTGAAATTTGTTCAGGATGGAACACGAAATGAAAAAATTGCTTCAGATAGAAAAAAGTACAGCGATCAGATCAAGGAGCTTTTGAAAAAGTATGAGGTAGAGTATCATTGCTTGGACGGAGATTATCTGGACCGATTTGTTGAGGCAAAAAATATCATACGGGATCAGCTGCATATTGATACGAAGTGGTGATGTAAAAACAACACAAGGCGTTCGCAATGAATACCATACTGATTTTGTTGATTCAAATTTTATTTGACATAAGAGTGGCTTACGAAGCCCGTCGCTCGTTGTTTTTTACGGCAGCCCCCGCAATTGCGGAGGCTGCCGGACTTTTCAGAGGGGCGTTTCCCATAGAGCAAAGGCGGGGAAGTCGACCCAAACGAGGCTGGTTAAGCCTCCTGACGATCACCCTGCTGCAATTCATTATAAATATCCTCATTCAGATGTCCCTCTGTCTTTGCGACGAGTACGGAAGCAGTTGCCGCACCTACTACATTCGTGGCTGTTCTTGCCATATCTACAAGACTTGAAATAGGCGCCAGCAGCACGATCAGCTCGATTGGCAGTCCGGCGGCAGAGAACACAGCCGTAGCGCTGATTGTGGCAGTGCCCGGAACACCAACTGTTCCGACAGATACGACAAGTGACAGGAGGATTAAAAATGCATATTGTGTCAGTGAGTAATCAAGTCCGAGCACATTGACAGAAAACACTGCCAAAAGCACCGGCCACATACCTGCGCATCCCGGCATTCCGAGATTTGCGCCAAGACCCGCCGTGAAGGCTGCGATATCGCCATCGACTCCAAGCTCCTTTTCCAACTGCCTTACGGTAACCGGAATTGTTCCTACGCTGCTTTGCGAGGTAAACGCGACGACTCCTGCCGGAGCAATTTTCTTTAAGAAAATGACAGGATTTAGTTTTCCGACAAAACGGATCAGCAGGCTCTCCACTCCAAACAGCTGAATTGCGCATAATAGATATGCTAATATCATAACCCCCATCAGTGGAAGCAAATCTGTTATTTCTGTTTTTCCTACCGCTCTTGCGATCAGTGAAAGTACTGCATAAGGTGTAAAATCCATGATCCAGCCAATCGCCTGACCGAGCACCTTGTTTCCTGCATCAATAAATGTCTTAAACGGCTTTACGTCTTCCTTGTCCTTTCCGAACTGATTATATGCCGCCGCTATGAGAATCGCGAATATTACGATCGGTACGACCTTTCCCTCTCCCCATTGTGTGATCAGGTTCTGGGGAAACAGAGAGACGATCGTATCAATAAACGTAGGAACCTCCGCTGCCTTATAGTCCGTTACAGTCTGATAGGGAAAGCCTTTCCCCACCTGCAGTGCAACCGCTGCGATCAAAGTGATCACACTTGCGGTCAAATTATTGAGCAATAAGAAAAATACCGATTTGAAACCGATTTTTTTCAGATGAACGGATTCTCCCAGATTCGTGATGCTTGAAATAATGCTGAATAATAATAACGGCACGACCATCGCTGAAATGATATTTGTAAATATGGTTCCAAATACAGCCACATACTCAAAATTTTCTTTAAATACCAGACCGACGATGATTCCAAAGGCGGTTGCCAATAATGTTAGTATTCCGAAATCAACGTTTTTTTTCTTCCCCAGAAAATAAAGGATTCCGAAAAAAAGCAATGTCAGCGCCAACGCGCCGATTTTTAAAACCTGAATGTCCATGAATGATCTCCTTCTTTTTGATTTTTAAATAAGTAACGGATCTGTGATTTTCTCAACTGCAAACCTAAGCATAAAAAAAAACGGGAGTCTTGGAAACTCCCGGGCAAATGGCTTGTCAATAGCTCTTATTGAAAATATACAGGCGCGAAACAATGCATGCAAAAACGCCTGGCCATCTGATATGCCCGGGGGATTAACATGCGACAACAACACATAGATTTAAGATCAGCTGTATGCTTTTTATTGCTCATGTCTTTCTCCTCCTTTCAAACGGTATCGCTTACATTGTTATGTTGGCATGATAAACCTAAACACCTACTTTGTCAATAGGTTTAAGAAAAAAAGTAGGGGAGAATTTGTATAAAAAACAGGATAGAGGAGATAATTCTGATTTTTTTCAAAAAAATAAAGGAAATCCCGCACGAATGCCGAATAATAAATATGTAATCATTTTGTGACATAGTATAAAAGTGTGTTTTCACACGGTTGTGCTGTCATTCTACATAAACGAAGCACATTTTTAAAGCGTTGGGCACGATGGCAGGGCAATCCGTTCTGCTCATGAAAGTGTGCATCATCGCAGGAAGTGCTTTTTTGATCCAATGTGATTCCTATGGATCACAAAGAGGAGAAATACATGTTGATACGTGAAGAAATAGAGCGGATGGAGCAGGAAAATTTAAGTCCGTATGCGACGCACAGCATCGATTCTAGGGGCAGGGAGATTCCTGAGGAGCCGTGTGATATTCGTCCGGTCTTTCAAAGAGACCGCGACCGGATTCTGCACAGCAAGGCGTTTCGCAGGCTCAAGAATAAGACGCAGGTGTTTTTAACCCCAAAGGGAGATCACTATCGTACAAGGATGTCGCATACGCTGGAGGTGTCTCAGAACGCCCGCACGATTGCGAAAGCCCTCCGTTTGAACGAGGATCTCGTTGAGGCGATCGCGCTGGGGCATGATCTGGGTCATACGCCTTTTGGGCACGCGGGAGAGCAGGTGCTAAACCGCCTCTGCGATGACGGTTTTCGTCATAATGAGCAAAGCGTCCGCATTGTAGAGAAGCTGGAGAAGGACGGAAAGGGATTGAATCTGACGTGGGAGGTGCGCGATGGCATTTTAAATCATCAGTCGCGGTTAAAGCCTGCCACATTGGAGGGAAAGATCGTACGTTTTTCCGATAAAATTGCATATATTAACCATGACATCGACGATGCGATCCGTGCGCAGGTGCTCACGGAGGATGATATTCCGTTAGAATTAAAAAAGACGCTTGGCTTTACGACAAAGCAGCGGCTTAATACGCTGATCCATAATATTATCATGAACAGCAGGGATAAGAATGAGATTGCAATGTCGGCTGAGGTGGAAGGCGCAATGGTGGAGCTGCGCAAGTTTATGTTTACCCATGTTTATAAGAATCCGGTGGCAAAGGGAGAGGAAGTCAAGGCGAAGGCGATGTTAGAGCAGCTGTTTCACTATTATATGGAGCATATCGAGCTTTTGCCGGAGAAATACCTGCGTATGCTGAAAGAGGGAGAGAAGGAACAGCGCGTAGTCTCTGATTATATTGCAGGAATGACAGACCAGTACGCGATCACAAAGTTCAGTGAATACTTCCTACCACAGGCATGGCAGGTGGACGGGTATTAAGAAGCAGAAGCCTGCGGTAAGTGCAGGCAGAGATTTATTGGAGCGTAGAGGAAGGAGTATGGAATGCCCTATTTTTCAGATGAAATCATAGAGGAAGTGCGCTCGCGAAATGATATTGTAGATGTAATTTCCCAGTATGTGCGCCTAAGCAGGAAGGGGAGCACTTATTTTGGGTTATGTCCGTTTCATAATGAAAAGACGGGATCGTTTTCCGTCTCTCCGAATAAGCAGATGTATTACTGCTTTGGCTGCGGGGCGGGGGGCAATGTATTTACATTTTTGATGCAATATGAAAATTTTACGTTCGGGGAAGCAATGGAGGCGCTTGCGGAGCGTTCCGGCGTGGAGCTGCCAAAGCAGGAGTTTTCGGCGGAACAGCGCAGGGAAGCGGACAAGCGCGCCAGACTTTTGGAGATCAATAAAGAGGCGGCAAAATATTATTTTCTGCTGCTGCGCAGTGAGCGCGGGAAGCACGCGCTTTCCTATTTTAAAAACCGTGCGCTGTCAGAGGAGACGATCAAGAAATTTGGTCTGGGATATTCTGATCAGTACAGTGACGATCTGTATCGTTATCTGCGCCAAAAGGGATATGAGGACGAGATTTTAAAGGAGTCCGGGCTTGTGACGATTGATGAGAGGCGCGGCGGTTATGATAAATTTTGGAATCGTGCGATGTTTCCGATCATGGATGTACATAATAAGGTCATCGGCTTTGGCGGACGCGTGATGGGAGACGGTGAGCCAAAGTATCTAAATTCGCCGGAGACGAGGATTTTTGATAAGAGCCGTAATCTTTACGGCTTAAATCTCGCGCGTCCGACGAAGAAGCCGCAGCTTCTTTTGTGCGAGGGCTATATGGACGTGATCGCCCTGCATCAGGCTGGATTTGACAATGCCGTGGCGTCGCTTGGCACGTCGCTTACAGTCGGACATGCAAATCTGCTCAAGCGTTATACAAAGGATGTTTATTTAACCTACGACAGTGATGGGGCAGGGGTGAAGGCAGCTTTGCGCGCGATTCCGATTTTAAAGGAAGCGGGCATTACGACAAAGATTATTAACATGCGTCCGTATAAGGACCCCGATGAGTTTATCAAGGCACTTGGCGCAGACGAATATCAAAAGCGCATTGAAGCGGCGGAAAACAGCTTTTTATTTGAGATACGCATTTTAGAACAGCAGTACGATATGAACGATCCTGAGGGAAAGACAGCCTTTTATCAGGAAGCGGCAAAAAAGCTGTGCGGTTTTGCGGAAAAGCTGGAGCGTGAAAATTATATTGAGGCGGTGGCGGAAAAATATAGGATTCCTGTGGAGGATCTGCGCAGAATGGTCAATCAGTATGGGCTGAAAATGGGACTGGCGGGTGAGATTCGTGCAGGACGGGTCTATGACGGGCAGGCAGGGCAGCGTGCGGCAGACGCATCAAAGAGCAAAAAGAGGGAGGACGGCATGAAGCAGTCCCAGAAGCTTTTGCTCACATGGCTGATTGAGCAGCCGAAGCTGTTTGATAAGATCGGCAGTTATATTTCTCCGGAGGATTTTACGGAGGAAATTTATCACCGGGCGGCTGCGCTTTTGTTTGCACAGTATCAGGAGAGCGGCACGGTAAACCCGGCGAGAATTGTCAGCATGTTTGTAAACGAGGAGGAGCAGCGCGAGATTGCGGGCTTATTTAACGCGAGAATCCAGCAGATCGAGACAAAAGACGACATGGAGAAGGCGCTTAAGGAGACGATCGTGCGGGTGAAGAAAAATAGCATTGATCACCGGGAGTTAGCCAACGACGACCTTGCGGGGCTGATGAAGCTCGTCGAGGAAAAAAAGAAGCTGGAAGCGCTGGAAAAGACACATATTTCCATAGATTTGTAAAAAATGAGGGAAACTGTGAAGAACACGGGATGAAAACCGGGGAATAAGGACAAAATAGTAACGAACTATGAGAGGATGAAACAAAATGGCAAAAAAGAAAGAAAATATGGAAAAGAATGCAGGCAGGGAGGAAGCCGTGAATCAAAAGGATGCCAAAACAGATGCGTCTGTAAACGATCAGGTAAGATTTCAGGAGAAATTAAGGGAACTGCTTGCGACTGCCAAAAAGAAGAAAAACATGCTGGAGTATCAGGAAATCAATGATTTTTTTGCTGATATGAATCTGGATGCTGAGAAATTTGAGCATATTTTGGAATTTTTAGAGACAAATAATATTGATGTGCTCCGTATTACGGACGACGATGCAGACGATGAGATACTTTTGGACGTTGAGGAGGAAGAAGAAATTGAGGTGGAGAAAATCGACCTTTCCGTTCCCGACGGCGTTTCCATCGAAGATCCGGTCCGCATGTATTTAAAGGAAATCGGAAAGGTTCCGCTGCTTTCGGCAGAGGAGGAAATAGAGCTTGCCAAGCGCATGGAGCTTGGCGATCAGGAGGCAAAAAAGCGTCTTGCGGAGGCAAATCTGCGTCTTGTGGTCAGTATTGCCAAGCGCTATGTGGGGCGCGGAATGCTGTTCCTTGATCTGATCCAGGAGGGAAATCTCGGACTGATCAAAGCGGTGGAGAAGTTTGATTACCGCAAAGGCTATAAGTTTTCGACCTATGCCACATGGTGGATCCGTCAGGCGATCACAAGGGCGATCGCGGATCAGGCGAGAACCATCCGTATTCCTGTTCATATGGTGGAGACGATCAATAAGCTGATCCGGGTCAGCAGACAGTTGCTGCAGGAGCTTGGGCGTGAGCCGAGCCCGGAGGAGATTGCCTCTGAGATGAATATGCCGGTGGAGCGCGTGCGTGAGATTTTAAAAATTTCGCAGGAGCCGGTTTCCTTGGAGACGCCGATCGGCGAGGAGGAGGACAGCCATCTGGGAGATTTTATTCAGGATGATAATGTGCCTGTTCCTGCCGACGCCGCTGCTTTTACGCTGTTAAAGGAGCAGTTGGAGGAGGTGCTCGGCACACTGACGGAACGCGAGCAGAAGGTTCTGACGCTCCGGTTTGGATTGGAGGACGGCCGCGCGCGGACGCTTGAGGAAGTGGGCAAGGAATTTAACGTAACCCGTGAGAGAATCCGTCAGATTGAGGCGAAGGCATTGCGCAAGCTGCGTCATCCGAGCAGAAGCCGCAAGCTTAAGGACTATTTGGAGTGATGCTATGGTAAAACTATCAAAGCGCCTTGCGGCGGCGGCAGCCCTTGTCAGTGGCGGCGCAAGGCTTGCAGACGTCGGGACAGACCACGGGTATGTGCCGATCTATCTGATCCAGCAGCAGAAGATTTCCGGCGCGATCGCAATGGACCTAAGAAAAGGACCGCTGCTGCGGGCAGAGGAGCATATCCGCCTGTATGGGTTAGGAAGCAGTATCCAGACGCGTCTTTCCGACGGTGTGGACGCCCTTGCGCCGGGAGAAGCCGATTCTATTTTGGTCGCCGGTATGGGCGGCGGTCTGGTCATACATATTTTGTCGAGGGGACAGGAGGTGTGCCGTCAGGCAAGGGAGCTTATTTTACAGCCGCAGTCAGAGCTTGCATCGGTACGTCGGTTTTTATGGGAGAATCATTACCGTGCGGATGCGGAGGAAATGATTTTTGAGGACGGAAAATATTACCCTATGATGCGTGTTCGTTTTGTTGGGGATATTGCGGAGGAGATGCCGTCAGAGTGGGAATGCCGTTACGGAAAGCTTCTGCTGGAGCAAGGGCATCCGGTATTGAAGGAGTATCTGGAACGGGAGCGGCGCATACAGGGGGAGATTTTGGCGCGCCTTACTCAGACCGCACAGACGCCTGAGATCATGCGGCGCATCGGAGAAGTGGAGCATACATTGGAGCTCAATGAAAGAGCATTGGGATATTGGTGATCGGGAGGATTTTATGGAGAAGCATGAGACGGTAACACTTGTCATTGATGGAAAAGAGCGGGAGTATCCGCGCGGAACGACGTTTCTTGCGATTGCACAGGAGTGTCGGAAAAGCTATGAGGACGACATTGTTCTTGCAGTATATAATCAGCGCCTGCGTGAGCTTGGAAAACAGGCGACGGAGGACGGAACGCTGGAATTTATCACAACTGCGGATAAAGCCGGAAAAAAGGCATACCGCAGAAGCGTAACGCTTCTGATGCAAAAGGCGGTGTTTTCGCTGTGGGGAGAGGAAAGGATCGGCGTGCGCGTGAAATATTCCATTGGTCAGGGATATTACTGTGAGCTTAGGAAGGACACAGAGGACGGCGAGGCGCATGTGACGATGGACGAGCAGCGTGCGCAGGCACTGAAATCCGAGATGGAGCGGCTCGTTCGCAGTGACATTCCGATTGAAAAACGGAGCATGAATACAGATGATGCGATTGCATTGTTTCACAGACTGGGGATGCGGGATAAGGAGAAGCTGTTCCGTTATCGCCGCAGCTCCCGCGTCAATATTTATGTACTTGATCATTATAAGGATTATTTTTACGGGTTTATGGTGCCGTCCACAGGATATTTGCGGTATTTTGACATCGCCCTTTATGAGGATGGCTTTGTGCTGTTATTCCCAAATGAAAATACGAAGAAGGTGGCGCCCTTTGTGCCTTCGGGAAAGTTGTTCCATGCGTTAAAGACCTCCAGAGAATGGGGAAGAATGCTTCAGATCGATACGGTCGGAGCGCTCAATGACGCGATCGCTGCCGGACGTATGCAGGAAATCATTCTGACGCAGGAGGCGTTGTTTGAGGAGCGTATCGGAAGGCTGGCGGATGATATTTTACGGGCGGGAGAGCGAAAGTTTATCATGATTGCCGGACCTTCCTCGTCAGGAAAGACAACGTTTTCGCACCGTCTGTCTATCCAGCTTGCGGCACGCGGATTAAAGCCGCACCCGTTTCCTCTGGATGATTATTATATTGACAGGGATCGATCGCCGCGCGACGAGAACGGGGAGTTAGACCTTGAGTGCTTAGAGGCTCTGGACGTGGAGCTGTTTAATCATGATATGAATGAGCTGCTTTCAGGGAAGCGTGTCAATCTGCCGATCTTTAATTTTAAGACGGGAAAAAGAGAATATAAAGACAAGATCATGCAGCTTGGGGCAGAGGATGTGCTCGTGATCGAGGGGATCCATGGACTGAATGACAGGCTTTCCTATTCGCTTCCCGTGGAGAGTAAGTTTAAAATTTATATCAGTGCGCTCACACAGCTAAATGTCGACGAGCATAATTATCTGCCGACGACAGACGGCAGACTGATACGCCGGATCGTGCGCGACGCCAGAACAAGGGGCACATCGGCGCGGGAGACGATCGCAATGTGGGATTCCGTGCGCCGCGGCGAGGAAAAATATATTTTTCCGTTTCAGGAAAGTGCAGACGAGATGTTTAACTCGGCGCTCATTTATGAGCTTGCCGTCTTAAAGCTTTATGCAGAGCCGCTTTTGTTTGCGATCGAAAAGGATTGCGAGGAATATCTGGAGGCAAAGCGGTTATTGAAGTTTTTGGATTATTTTCTTCCGATGCCGACGGAGGCGATCGGTCAAAATTCAATCATTCGGGAATTTATCGGCGGTTCGTGCTTTCATGTCTAGGAAAAGACTTGCCGAACGTTGATTTTTCGTGTATAGTAAATAATCGTGAATAAGCAGAGCAAATGATCGCGGCCCGTTTTTACGGGGTGAGGAAAGTCCGGGCTTCACAGGGCAGGATGCCGGATAACGTCCGGTAGAGGCGACTCTAAGGATAGTGCAACAGAAATATACCGCCCCGCTTTCAAAAGCGGAAAGCTGTTTTACAGCTTTGGAGTATCTGCATGCAGATGCTCCGGTAAGGGTGGAAGGGCAGTGTAAGAGACTACCGCCTCTCTGGTAACAGGGAGGGCATATGTAAACCCCATCCGAAGCAAGACCGAATCAAAGCGCATACGTGGCCCGCCAGCTTTAGGTAGGTCGCTTGAGGTGGCTGGCAACAGTCATCCTAGATAGATGATCATTCCCCTGTCTCTGACAGGGCGACATAACCCGGCTTATCGCTCTGCTTATTTTTTAGACCTTAATCAGATTCGGATGGTTAGGGTCTTTTGTATATTTCTAACCAAAGTATAAAATGTTTCTTAAAAGAGAATAGAAATGTTGACAGAAAATTTTCGCGCGATTACCATAAGGAAAGACAATGGAAGGGGATGGTAATCGTATGAGAGAGAAACTGCAGAGATTTATGCTGGGAAGATACGGAGCGGATGAGCTGGGGCGGATGTTGAACATCGTTGCATTGGTGTGTATCGTGCTCTCCCTGTTTTTTACACGGATTCCCGTTTTAAATATGATGCTGTCGTGGGGAGGACTTGGTCTTGCTGTCTATACCTGTTTTCGTCTGTTTTCGAGGAATGTGGCAAAGCGCTATGAGGAAAACCAGCATTATCGGACGTTTCGTTATCAGATGGTGACGAAATGGGATGCGAGGAAGAAGCAGTTTGCGCAGAGAAAGACTTATCGGTTTTATAAGTGCCCGCAGTGCAGCCAGAAGGTGCGTGTACCAAGGGGCAGGGGAAAGATATGTATTACATGCCCGAAATGTAAAAACGAGTTTATCAAAAAGAGCTAGGAGCTGTGAGATGTTTGGTTATATCAATATCAACCAGAAGATCATGACGGAGGAAGATAAAAAGGCATATCGGGCATATTACTGCGGGCTTTGCCGGAGACTGAAGTCCAGCTGCGGCGCAAAGGGGCAGATGCTTCTTAATTATGATATGACGTTTCTGGTTGTTCTTTTAACGGGACTTTATGAGCTTGACAACGAGGTCTCTGAGATTACCTGTGCGCTCCATCCGACGAAGCGCAAGACGCTGTGGATCAATGAGGCGACGGATTATGCGGCGGACATGAATGTGATCCTTGCCTATCATAATTTGATCGACGACTGGAAGGATGATAAGTCCTATTCCAAAAAAGCATTTGCAAAAATGCTGGATAAGGATTATGCTCGTATTGTACAGAATTATCCGAGACAGGCAGCCGCGATCGAGGAGTATATGAAAAAAACAGAGGACGCCGAGGGGCGCGGCGAGAAGAATCTGGACGCTGTGGCAGGGCTTTCCGGCGAGATGTTAGGAGAGGTCTTTTGCTGGCGTGAGGACGAGTGGGCGCGCGAGCTTCGGACACTCGGTTTTTATATGGGGAAATTTATTTATCTGATGGATGCGTATGAGGATTATGATGCGGACATGCAGAAAGGGGTGTACAATCCCCTGATCTTGCAGATGAAAGAGCGGGATGAGGATATGGATACCTTTATACGTCTGCTGTTGACAAGCATGATGTCGGAGTGCGCGAAGTCCTTTGAGCGTCTGCCGATTTTGCTGCACGCGGATATTTTACGAAATGTACTCTATTCCGGCGTTTGGTCAAAGTATGAGTTTCTTCAATTAAAGAAGAAAAAGGCGGAAGAAAAAGCCAAAAAGAAAGCACGGAAATAGCGAGGTTATAGTTTATGATAAATCCATATCAGGTACTGGGAGTCTCCCAGAGCGCCTCGGATGAAGAAATAAAAAAGGCATACCGCAATCTGAGCCGGAAATACCACCCCGACGCCAATATCAATAATCCGAATAAGGCGCAGGCGGAGGAGCGGTTTAAGGAAGTGCAGCAGGCGTATGACCAGATCATGAAAGAAAAGCAGCAGGGCGGCGGTTACGGCTATGGCGGTTATCGTACGGGAAATACCGGCAGTCGGAGTTACTATGGCGCAGGTTCCTATCAAAGGGGCGCGGAGTCTGTACAGATGCGCGCTGCGTGGAATTATATCGTGAACCGTCATTTTGCGGAAGCGTTAAATGTGCTGAACAATATTCCGTTTGGAGAGCGCGGCGCAAGGTGGTATTATTACAGTGCGGTAGCCAATCAGGGAGCGGGGAATAATATCCGTGCGATGGAGGATGCAAGGCGGGCGGTTGAGATGGAGCCGAGCAACATGGAATATCGTCAGTTTCTGCAGCATCTGGAGTATGGCGGCACATGGTATACCAGTATGGGAAGCGGTTACGATAGGCCGTACGCAAGCACCGGAAACTGGTGTCTTAGCATACTGTGTCTGAAAATGTTTTGCGATTGCTGCTGCCCGTGTTAAGATCAGGGAGTAATTTCCAAACGAGTATATCCGGCAGGGATCAAAAGAGGATCGGAAAGTGAAATGATAGAAGAAAATGCATTATTTCAGGGAATTGAAAAAGCGGAGCTTGAGCGGATGCTTGCGTGCTCCAAGTCAAGACTAAAGAAATACCGGCAGGGGGAGATGCTTTTTCAGCAGGAGGACAGACCCTATTATCTGTATGTACTGTTAAAAGGGCGCGTGGCGCTTGTGCGCAATTTGATGTCAGGGCGGAAAAATATTTTTTACGAGGTTGAGGAAGGCGACATTTTTGGTGAGCAATATTTTTTCAGCGGCGATAAGATGTACTGGTACGGTGCAGAGGCATGTACAAAGGCAGAGATTTTAGAGATTCCGATGGAATACTTCACTTGTTTTTGTAATGAGGCGTGTGAGCATCATAAGCAGCTTTTGCAGAATATGCTCAATATCCTCTCGCAAAAGGAGTGGACGACGATGCAGAAAATGCATATCCTAAGTCCGACCTCCTTAAAAGGGAGGATCGCGATCTGGCTGTTAGAGGAGGCGGATGCCAAAGGCGTTGTGAAGCTTAAGATGAATCGGGAGGCTCTTGCAAATTATCTGGGAGTTGCCCGTCCGTCTTTGTCAAGAACCCTGATGAAGCTTCAGGAGGAGGAGGTCATTGAGGTCGGAAAGAAAGAGATTCGTATTTTAAATAAAGACTTTTTGGATGATTTTTACAATTAAGAGAAAATATGTAACTATGGTTACATACTTTCTCTTATTTTTTTGGTAAAAATGTGTTAGATAGAAAAAATTGAAAACATTTTTTTGGTTAAAATGCAAACGCTAAAAGGCGTTATGTACAGGAGAAGGAGGCAAATGTTATGTTTTATGCAACATCAAAGGAGCACGAGGAGCTGAGAGCAAAGGTTCGGGCATGGGTCGAGAAGGAGATCAAACCAATCGCATTTATGCTTGACAAGAATAATGAGTTCCCGAGAGAGCAGATTAAAGAGTTCGGAAAGATGGGATTGTTAGGAATTCCTTATCCGAAGGAGTACGGCGGACTTGGAAAGGACATCATCAGCTATGCGATCGCAGTTGAGGAGCTTTCCAGAGTGGACGGAGGAACAGGCGTTATCTTATCTGCACATGTTTCACTCGGAACTTACCCGATTTTTGCATTCGGAACAGAGGAGCAGAAGAAGAAGTATCTTGTTCCGTTAGCAAAGGGAGAGAAGCTTGGTGCATTTGGTCTGACAGAGCCGAACGCAGGATCTGACGCCGGCGGAACAGAGACAACGGCAGAGCTTGTCGGCGACCACTATATCCTAAACGGAGAGAAGATTTTTATCACGAACGGCGGAGAGGCAGATACCTATGTGGTATTCGCGGTAACTACGCCGGGTATCGGCACGCGGGGAATCAGCGCGTTTATCGTGGAGAAGGGCTGGGAAGGATTTACGATCGGCGATCATTATGATAAGCTTGGTATCCGTTCTTCCGCTACGGCGCAGCTGTTATTTAACGATGTAAAGGTTCCGAAGGAGAACCTGCTCGGCAAAGAGGGACAGGGCTTTAAGATCGCGATGAATACGCTTGACGGCGGACGTATCGGAATTGCAGCACAGGCTCTCGGAATCGCACAGGGCGCTTATGAGGCAGCTGTAGAGTATGCAAAGGATCGTGAGCAGTTTAATGCGCCGATCGCGCAGCTTCAGGCAATCCAGTTTAAGATTGCGGAGATGGCGACAAAGATCCGTGCAGCAAGATTTCTTGTATACAGCGCAGCAGAATTAAAGGAGCACCATGAGCCGTACGGAATGGAAGCCGCTATGGCGAAGAAATATGCGTCAGACATCTGTCTTGAGGTTGTGAACGATGCGCTTCAGATTTTCGGAGGAAACGGTTACTTAAAGGGTATGGAGGTTGAGCGCTTCTACCGTGATGCGAAGATCTGTACGATCTATGAGGGAACGAACGAGATCCAGAACGTTGTCATCGCTTCCCACATTCTCGGAAAAGCAGCAAAGGCAACGGCGGCTCCGGTAAAGGGCAAGAAGAAAGGACCTATCACGGGAAGCCGTAAGAAGATGATCTTAAAGGACGGCAGCGCAAAAGAAAGAGTCCAGACACTTGTGGAAGCTTTAAAGGCAGACGGTCATGATTTTACAGTCGGAATCGACATCAATACACCGATCATCGAGGCAGAGCGTGTAGTCAGCGCCGGTAGAGGTATCGGAAGCAAGGAAAACATGAAGCTTGTGACAGATTTGGCAGCAGCAGCCGGCGCAGCCATCGGTTCTTCCAGACCGGTAGCGGAGCAGCTTCAGTATCTTCCGTTAAACCGTTATGTCGGCATGAGTGGACAGAAGTTTACCGGAAACCTTTATATTGCGTGCGGTATTTCCGGTGCAGGACAGCACTTAAAGGGAATTAAGGACGCGGCTACGATCGTCGCGATCAACAGCAACGCAAACGCTCCGATCTTTAAGAATGCAGACTATGGTATTGTCGGTGATGTAAATGAGATTCTTCCGCTTCTGACAAAGGCTTTGGATACGGGAGCAAAGAAGCCGGCGCCGCCAATGGTGAAGATGAAGAAGGCTGTTGTGGATGAGCCGAAGCCGGCACCGGTTGGACGTTATGTCTGCCTTGGATGCGGTTATGAGTACATACCGGAGCTTGGAGACGAGGAGGGCGACGTTCGTCCGGGAACAAGCTACAAGGAGCTGCCGGAGGATTGGATCTGTCCGGATTGCGGTGAAGAAAAGGCAAACTTTATCCCATCATCGAAAGAGAAATAGAAACATATTTTGAAGGAGGAGAATTAAAATGAGCTGTGTTAGAAAGGTAACAGAGGATTTATACTGGGTCGGAGTAAACGAGAAGCGTTTACATCTGTTTGAGAATATCCATCCGATTCCAAGAGGCGTATCCTATAATTCTTACCTGCTGATGGATGATAAGACGGTATTATTTGATACGGTAGACTGGGCAGGCTGCAGAGAATTTTTAAATAATGTCAAAGAGGTATTAAATGGCAGAAAGCTGGATTATCTTGTGATCAATCATATGGAGCCGGATCATGCGGCTTCTATGGAGGAAGTGCTTCTGCGTTATCCGGAATGTAAGGTCATCAGCAATGAGAAGGCATTTATGTTCATGCATCAGTTCGGCTTCCATGTGGAGGATCGTAAAGAGGAGGTAAAGGAAGGTGATACCAAGAGCTTTGGAAAGCACACGGTTACCTTCGTTGCTGCTCCGATGGTTCACTGGCCGGAGGCGATGGTGACATTTGATACGACCAATGGCGTGCTGTTTTCAGCAGATGCATTTGGTACGTTTGGTTCTTTGGACGGAAAGCTGTTTGCAGATGAAGTGAACTTTGATCGTGACTGGATTGACGATGCAAGAAGATACTTCTGCAATATCGTAGGAAAGTACGGACCGTTTGTACAGCTTCTGCTTAAGAAAGCCGGAACTGTTCCGATCAAGATGTTCTGTCCGTTGCATGGTCCGGTATGGCGCAATGATCTGGGCTACTATATTGATAAGCATGACAAGTGGAGCCGCTATGAGCCGGAGGAGAAGGGCGTGCTTGTACTGTACGCTTCCATGTACGGAAATACAGAAGCAGCTGCACAGGAGCTTGCATCTAAGCTTTGCGATAAGGGCGTTACCAATGTGGCAATGTATGATGTTTCCAATACACATGTGTCCTATCTGGTATCAGAGGCATTTAAGTACAGCCACATCGTACTTGCATCGGTAACATATAATCTTGGAATTTATCCGGTAATGTATGATTTCCTGCATCACTTAAAGGCGCTGAACTTCCAGAAGCGTACCTTTGGAATTATCGAGAACGGAACATGGGCGATCAAGTCCGGTACTCTGATGAAAGAGTATATCGAGGAGGAATTAAAGGAGTGCACCGTGCTTGGCGCACAGGTATCTGTCAACTCCTCCGCAGACGAGACAAACGCACCGGAGTTTGAGTCACTTGCAGATGCGATCGTACAGTCTGTACAGAAGTTAGAACTGTAAATAACGAGCGGCATGCTCCGCGAGTTACTCTTATGTCTATAAAAAGAGAATAGAAGGCGGGAGCCGGACAGCGAATT